>NZ_JBEYZD010000054.1:0-59058 GCF_040645895.1 Streptomyces olindensis
GCGCGCCCCGGCGGTCAGCCCGTCCGGCGCTTGAGGACGAGCCCGTTCAGGGCGAACGGGTGCCCGGGGGCCGAGCCCCCGGGAAGGTCACACCAGGTTCACCGAACGAGCCGACGTCGCACCGATCTCGGCGGCCACCTCGGCCAGCACCGTGGAGGTCACCGTGTCGTCGACGGTCAGCACGGCCAGCGCCTCGCCGCCGGCGACCGCACGGGACACCTGCATGCCGGCGATGTTGATGCCCGCCTCGCCGAGGATGCGGCCGACCGTGCCCACGACACCCGGCCGGTCCTCGTACCGCAGCACCACCATGTGGTCGGCGAGCGCGAGGTCCACGTCGTAGTCCCCGACCGCCACGATCTTCTGGAGGTGCTTGGGGCCGGCCAGCGTGCCGGAGACCGACACCTCCTCGCCGTCGGCGAGGGTGCCGCGCACGGTGACGACGTTGCGGTGCTCGCTCGCCTCGGAGCTGGTGGTCAGGCGCACCTCGACACCGCGCTCCTGGGCGAACAGCGGGGCGTTCACGTACGACACCGTCTCGTCGACGACGTCCTCGAAGACACCCTTGAGGGCGGAGAGCTCCAGCACCTTCACGTCGTGCTGGGTGATCTCGCCGTAGACCTCGACGTCGAGGCGGACCGCGACCTCACCGGCGAGCGCGGTGAAGATCCGGCCCAGGCGCTCGGCCAGCGGCAGACCCGGCTTGACGTCCTCGGCGATGACACCGCCCTGCACGTTCACCGCGTCCGGCACCAGCTCGCCGGCCAGGGCGAGGCGCACCGAGCGGGCGACGGCGATACCGGCCTTCTCCTGCGCCTCGTCCGTGGAGGCACCGAGGTGCGGGGTGGCGACGACCTGGTCGAACTCGAACAGCGGGGAGTCCGTGCAGGGCTCCTTCGCGTAGACGTCGAGGCCGGCACCGGCGACCCGGCCCTCCTTCAGCGCCGAGTACAGCGCCTCCTCGTCGACGATCCCGCCGCGCGCGGCGTTGACGATGCGCACGCTGGGCTTGACCTTGCGCAGCGCCTCGTCGCCGATCAGACCGAGGGTCTCGGGGGTCTTCGGGAGGTGGACGGTGATGAAGTCGGAGACCTCCAGCAGCTCGTCCAGCGACAGCACCTTGACGCCCATCTGCGCGGCCCGGGCGGGCTGCACGTACGGGTCGTAGGCGACGACCTTCATGCCGAAGGCGGACATGCGCTGCGCGACGAGCGCGCCGATGCGGCCGAGGCCGACGACGCCGAGGGTCTTCTCGGCCAGCTCGACACCCGTGTACTTGCTGCGCTTCCACTCGCCGTTCTTCAGCGCGGCGTTGGCCTGCGGGATGTTGCGGGCCGTGGCGAGGAGCAGACCGCAGGCCAGCTCGGCGGCGGTCACGATGTTCGAGGTGGGGGCGTTGACGACCATCACGCCGGCCTTGGTGGCGGCGGAGACGTCCACGTTGTCCAGGCCGACGCCGGCTCGTGCGACGACCTTGAGCTTGTTCGCGGCGGCGATCGCCTCGGCGTCGACCTTGGTGGCCGAGCGGATCAGGATCGCGTCCACCTCGGCGATGGCGGGGAGCAGCTCGGCGCGGTCCGCGCCGTTGCAGTGCCGGATCTCGAAGTCCGGGCCCAGCGCGTCGACGGTGGCGGGCGACAGCTCTTCAGCGATGAGTACGACGGGTTTCGAGCTCACGTGAGTCCTCACAAGTCCAGTGCTGCGGACGGCCGTCCCGACGGCCGCAGGCGGTGGAGGGGTGCTTGCCGCGTGGAAGACGCACGACGCTGTGGGCCTGACGCGTATATATGCAGCAGTGTAGTGGTGCGACGAGGGGCGTCTTACGCCTCTGCGGAAGGATCACCCGGACGAGAAAGGGCCCGGCCGCGGCGTCGCTGCCGCGGCCGGGCCCGGGGGCTCACGCCTCCTCGTTGACCCAGCTCATGAGCTTGCGCAGCTCCTTGCCGGTGGTCTCCAGGAGGTGCTCGGAGTCCTGCTTCTTGTACTCGTTGTACTTCTTCAGACCGCCGTGGTACTCGTCCATCCACTGCTGCGCGAAGGAACCGTCCTGGATCTCGGCGAGGACCTTCTTCATCTCGGCCTTGGTGGCGTCCGTGATGATGCGCGGGCCGGTGACGTAGTCGCCCCACTCGGCGGTCTCGGAGATCGACCAGCGCATCTTCTCCAGGCCGCCCTCGTACATGAGGTCGACGATCAGCTTCAGCTCGTGCAGGCACTCGAAGTACGCGATCTCCGGCTGGTAGCCGGCCTCGGTCAGCGTCTCGAAGCCCGCCTTGACCAGCGCGGCCGTACCACCGCAGAGGACGGCCTGCTCACCGAACAGGTCGGTCTCGGTCTCCTCGGTGAAGGTCGTCTTGATGACGCCGGCGCGGGTGCCGCCGATGCCCTTCGCGTACGACAGGGCCAGCGCGAAGCCGTTGCCCGTGGCGTCCTGCTCGACGGCGGCGATGCAGGGAACGCCGCGGCCCTCCTCGTACTGGCGGCGGACCAGGTGGCCCGGGCCCTTCGGGGCGACCATGCAGACGTCCACGCCGGCCGGGGGCTTGATGAAGCCGTACCGGATGTTCAGGCCGTGGCCGAAGAACAGCGCGTCGCCGTCCTTCAGGTTGGGGGCGATGTGCTCCTCGTAGACCTGGGCCTGGATGGGGTCCGGGACGAGGATCATGATGACGTCGGCCTCGGCGGCGGCCTCCGACGGGCTCACCACGCGCAGGCCCTGCTCCTCGGCCTTGGCCTTGGACTTGGAGCCCTCGTGCAGACCGACGCGGACGTCGACACCCGAGTCACGGAGCGACAGCGCGTGGGCGTGGCCCTGGCTGCCGTACCCGATGACCGCGACCTTGCGGCCCTGGATGATGGACAGGTCGGCGTCGGCGTCGTAGAACAGCTCGGCCACTTTGGGTTCTCTCCTCGGGAGTGCAGGTGTTGCGTCCCACCGTATGACGGGGGGCGGAAGGGAAGTCTGGGGGTCTCGGAATACGGGCGGCCGACGACGCGCCGACCGCCCTTCTTCCGTCTTACGCCGACCGGTCCAGGGCGCGCAGCGACCGGTCCGTGATGGAACGGGCGCCGCGGCCGATCGCGATCGTGCCGGACTGGACGAGCTCCTTGATGCCGTAGGGCTCCAGCATCTTCAGCATCGCGGACAGCTTCTCGCCGGATCCGGTGGCCTCGATGGTGACGGCCTCCGGGGAGACGTCGACGGTCTTGGCGCGGAACAGCTGGACGATCTCGACGATCTGGGAGCGCGTCTCGTTGTCGGCGCGCACCTTCACCAGAACGAGTTCGCGCTGCACCGCCTGCGACGGCTCCAGCTCGACGATCTTCAGCACGTTGACGAGCTTGTTGAGCTGCTTGGTGACCTGCTCCAGCGGCAGGTCCTCCACGCCCACGACGATGGTGATGCGGGAGATGTCGGGGTGCTCGGTGACGCCCACCGCGAGCGAGTCGATGTTGAAGCCGCGGCGGGAGAACAGGGCGGCGATCCGGGCGAGGATGCCGGGCGTGTTCTCCACCAGGACGGAGAGCGTGTGCTTGGACATGGTCTGCTTCCTCTGCTTGAAAGTCCTGGGGGCTCTCAGTCGTCTTCGTTGTCGCCGAAGTCGGGGCGGACGTCCCGGGCGGCCATGATCTCGTCGTTGGAGGTGCCGGCGGCGACCATCGGCCAGACCATCGCGTCCTCGTGGACGATGAAGTCGACCACGACGGGGCGGTCGTTGATGGAGTTCGCCTCTTCGATCACCTTGTCGAGGTCGTCCGGGGACTCGCAGCGGATGGCGTAGCAGCCCATGGCCTCCGACAGCTTCACGAAGTCGGGGACGCGGGTGCCGCGGGCCTCGGGGTTCACGTCGTCCGGGCCGGAGTGCAGGACGGTGTTGGAGTACCGCTGGTTGTAGAAGAGGGTCTGCCACTGGCGGACCATCCCGAGGGCGCCGTTGTTGATGACGGCGACCTTGATCGGGATGTTGTTCAGGGCGCAGGTGGTGAGCTCCTGGTTGGTCATCTGGAAGCAGCCGTCGCCGTCGATGGCCCAGACGGCCCGCTCGGGGGCGCCGGCCTTGGCGCCCATGGCGGCCGGGACGGCGTAGCCCATGGTTCCGGCGCCGCCGGAGTTCAGCCAGGTGCCGGGCTTGTCGTACTCGATGAAGTGGGCGGCCCACATCTGGTGCTGGCCGACGCCCGCCGCGAAGATCGTGCCCTCGGGCGCGAGCTGTCCGATGCGCTCGATGACCGCCTGCGGGGAGAGCGAGCCGTCGTCGGGCTGGTCGTAGCCGAGCGGGTAGGTCTCGCGCCAGCGGTTCAGGTCGTTCCACCACATGCTGTAGTCGCCCTGGTGGCCCTCGCTGTGCTCCTTCTGCACGGCCTGGATCAGGTCGGCGATGACCTCGCGGGCGTCCCCGACGATCGGCACGTCGGCGGCGCGGTTCTTGCCGATCTCGGCCGGGTCGATGTCCGCGTGGACGATCTTGGCGAAGGGCGCGAAGCTGTCCAGCTTGCCGGTGACGCGGTCGTCGAAGCGGGCGCCGAGGGCGACGATCAGGTCGGCCTTCTGCAGGCCGGTGACGGCGGCCACCGAGCCGTGCATGCCGGGCATGCCCAGGTGCTGCGGGTGGTTGTCGGGGAACGCGCCGAGCGCCATCAGGGTGGTGGTGACGGGCGCGCCGGTCAGCTCGGCGAGGACCTTCAGCTCGGCGGTGGCCCGGGCCTTGAGCACGCCGCCGCCGACGTACAGGACGGGCCGGCGGGCCTGGGTGATCAGCTTGGCGGCCTCGCGGATCTGCTTGGCGTGCGGCTTGGTCACCGGGCGGTAGCCGGGCAGGTCCATGGTGGGCGGCCAGGAGAAGGTCGTCTTCGCCTGGAGGGCGTCCTTGGCGATGTCGACCAGGACCGGGCCGGGGCGGCCGGTGGAGGCGATGTGGAACGCCTGGGCGATGATCCGCGGGATGTCCTCGGCCTTGGTGACGAGGAAGTTGTGCTTGGTGATCGGCATGGTGATGCCGACGATGTCCGCCTCCTGGAAGGCGTCCGTGCCGATCGCCTTGGACGCCACCTGGCCGGTGATCGCGACCAGCGGCACGGAGTCCATGTGCGCGTCGGCGATCGGGGTGACCAGGTTGGTGGCGCCGGGGCCCGAGGTGGCCATGCAGACGCCGACCTTGCCGGTGGCCTGCGCGTAGCCGGTGGCGGCGTGACCGGCGCCCTGCTCGTGGCGGACCAGGACGTGGCGCACCCTGGTGGAGTCCATCAGCGGGTCGTAGGCCGGGAGGATCGCACCGCCGGGAATGCCGAATACCGTGTCGGCGCCGACCTCCTCGAGGGAGCGGATGAGGGACTGTGCGCCCGTCACCTGCTCGGGGGCGGAGTGCTGTCCTCCGGATCGGGGCCGGGGCTGCGGGTGATGGGCCCCGGTGGCCTGCTCGGTCATCGGCATTCTCTTCTCAGATGCTGAGGGTTTTTGCGAGGTTTGTACGGTCTTCGGCTGCTGCACGGAGGGCGCCTGTGCAACAAAAAACCCCTCGTGCCATAAGGCAAGCGAGGGGAGCGCGCCGGGTGGGGTCGCTGAGCGGTCGAGGCTCAGCGTCAGCCGACGCGCTTTCCAAGTACGAGAATTCGGGTGCGCATGGCACAGACCCTCCCCCCGGCACGCACTCACTGTCAAGTGGGTGGGACGGGAGTCTCATTATGTGAGCGTAGAGCTGTGCCGCCTCCGATGACGGCGGAGACGCCCGAGCTGTACACCCGCGGGGCACCGCCCGCGAACGCCGGCTCGGCCGCTCCGTTCGGCACCGGATAGTGACCGGCGGCGAGCGCCCGGCGCAGCCGGTACTCGTCGAGCGGCCCGGAGAACGCCATGCCGTGCCCGTGGGTGCAGCCCATCGCGCGCAGGGCGACGACCTGCTCGGGCAGGTCCACCCCTTCGGCCACGGACTGCAGCCCGAGGTCGCCGGCGATGCGCAGCAGCCCACTGGTGATCTTGTGCAGGCGCGCGGACTCCACGACGCCCTCGACCAGACCGCGGTCCAGCTTCAGGACGTCGACGGGGAGGCGCCTGAGGGCCGTGATCGCGGCGCAGCCGCTGCCGAACCCGTCGAGCGCGATCCGTACGCCGACCCGCCGCAGGGCCCCGAGGCGCCGCTCCAGCTCGTCCAGGGAGACCCTCGGGTCGGCGTCGGACAGCTCGATGACCAGCGAACCGGAGGGCAGCCCGTGCCGGGTGAGCAGCGCCTCGACCGAGCCGAGCGGCATGGACTTGTCCAGCAGCCGGCGCGCGCTCATCCGGACGACGACCGGCGCGGTCAGCCCGGTCGCGTGCCGCTCCGCCGCCTGTTCGACGGCCTCCTCGATCATCCACCGGCCCAGCTCGGCGGTCTTGTCGTGGTCCTCGGCCACGCGCAGGAACTCCGCCGGGGTGAAGAGCACCCCCTGCGAGGAGCGCCAGCGCGCCTGCGCGGACACCGATGTGATCCGGCCGTCCTCCAGGCACACCACGGGCTGGTGCAGCAGGGCGAACTCGCCGTCGTGCAGCGCGGCGCGCAGCCGGGTGGCCAGCTCGGCCTTGCGGACGACGTCCTGCTGCATCTGCGGCTTGTACAGCTCGACGCGCCCCTTGCCGCCGGCCTTGGCCCGGTACATCGCCAGGTCGGCGTTGCGCAGCAACTCGCCCGCGCCGAGGCCGGACTCGGCGAAGGCGACGCCGATGGAGGCGTTGACCCGGACATCGTTGCCGTCGATGAGGTAGGGCTGGGACAGCGTCGTCCTGAGGCGGTCGGCGAGCTCCACGATGTGCCGCTCCCGGGCCTCGCGGTCGCGGGTGTTGTCCCCGACGATCAGGGCGGCGAACTCGTCGCCCCCCAGCCGGGCGGCGGTGTCGCCCTGGCGGACGGACTCCTGCAGTCTGCGGGCGGCCTGGACGAGCAGCTCGTCCCCGGCCTGGTGCCCGATGGTGTCGTTGACGGCCTTGAAGCCGTCGAGGTCGATGAAGAGGACCGCCGTGTTCCGCAGGGCCAGGCCCCGGTCGGAGGCGCGACGGCCCGACAACGCGTGCTGGACCCGCTTGGTGAACAGGGCGCGGTTGGGCAGGTCCGTGAGCGGGTCGTGCTCGGCGTTGTGCTGCAGCTGGGCCTGGAGCCGCACGCGTTCGGTCACGTCCCTGCTGTTGAAGATGAGGCCGCCGTGGTGGCGGTTGACGGTCGACTCGACGTTCAGCCAGCCTCCGTCGCCCGAGCGGAAGCGGCACTCGATGCGGGTGGTGGGCTCCTCGACCGGGTTGGCGGCCAGGAAACGACGCACCTCGTGCACGACGCAGCCCAGGTCCTCCGGGTGGATGAGACCGGCCAGTTCCGTGCCCACCAGGTCCTCGGCCGGGCGGCCGTAGACGCCGGCGGCGGCCGGGGAGACGTACCTCAGGATGCCGCTGGGGGCGGCGATCATGATGACGTCGCTGGAGCCCTGCACCAGGGAGCGGAAGTGGTTCTCCTTCTGGGCCAGCTCCTGGGTGAGGGTGATGTTGTCGAGCAGCATGATGCCCTGGCGCACCACGAGCGCGAGCACGACCGTGCCCCCGGTCAGCAGGACCACGCGGTCGACGCTGCGGCCGTTGAGGACGTTGTAGAGGATCCCCAGGGTGCACACGGCGGCCGCGAGATACGGCGTGAGGGCGGCGAGGGAGCCGGCGATGGGCCGGGCGGCCGGGTAGCGGCTGTGCTCGCCTCCGGGCAGGGACGGTGGGTGGTGGGGTCCGCTGCGCTGCCCCGGCACGTGCTCGTGCACCACGCGCGTGTGCCCCGGCGTACCGTGCCGGTCCGGGCCGTGCCGGTCGCCGTCCGGGGTGCGGGGCGCGGCCCACGGGGCGTACGCCAGGAGCAGCGAGCCGGCGAACCAGCCCGCGTCGAGCAGCTGGCCGGAGCGGTAGTCGTGGTGCATCAGCGGTGAGGTGAACAGGGCGTCGCACATCACGGTCAGCGCGAGCGCGCCGATGGCGGTGTTGACCGCCGAGCGGTTCACCGCAGAGCGCCGGAAGTGCAGCGCGAGCACCATGCTGACCAGCGCGATGTCCAGCAGGGGGTAGGCCAGCGACAGCGCGGTGTGCGCGACGCCGGGCCCTTCGGACTTGGCTGCCTGGGCGAGGGCGAGGCTCCACGCGAGGGTGAGCAGCGAGCCGCCGATCAGCCAGGCGTCGAGCCCCAGGCAGACCCAGCCGGCCTTGGACACCGGCCGCTTGGCGAGCACGAGCAGCCCCACGATGGCGGGCGGCGCGAAGCACAGGAAGAACAGGTCGGCGTAGCTGGGGCTGGGCACGGGCAGTCCCAGGACCACCTCGTACCACCCCCAGACCAGGTTGCCCAGGGACGCCATGGCCGAGGAGAGGCCGAACAGCAGCCAGGCGGACCGGAAGCGGGTGCGGGGGCTGCGGGCGTAGAGGAAGCACGAGACGGCGGCGGTGGCGGCCGCGGCGCTCAGCCCGAAGTCGCCCATGATCAGGGCCAGTTCGCGCGAACCCCAGCCGAGCGCGGAACCGACGGCGTATCCCGCGCAGACCAGGGCGAGGACGAGCTGGAGGGCCAGGCCGGGCCGGTGGCCGGCGACCGGCGTGCGGGGCAGCGGCGCTCCCGGGGACGAAGGCTGTGCCCGCAGCGCTCCGTCCAGCGTGGGGGTCGGGGGCGCGCTCACCGGACCCTCCCGGTCCGTGTCGCCCCGGGGTCCCGCGGGCCCCTGTGCACCGGCTGGGCGTGCCTCCTGCGGCTGCCCGGCCTGCGGTGGTGATGGCTGTGGTCGGTGTGGTGGTCCCTGTGCTGGGTGTGGTGGCCGCCGTGATCGGCGTGGTGACCGCGTCTGCCCGCGGCCGTCCGCCAGGGTCGCCGCCGGCAGCCCCGCCCCGTCGGATCGCTCGTCCAAAGGCCGTGCATCGCCTGTCGCCCCCCTCACAGTCCGAAGTGTCGATCCCCGGCGCCGAACGGTCCACGGCGCATCCCCTGTCGGGACGATACACCAGTCTCGTCACTCAGGGACATAGGTTCTCTACTCTCCGTGACGATCAACAGATATATGAGTACCCACCGCACCCGAAGGATTGCGGACGGTACCCGAGGTCGGATCAGTCGGTTGGTGCACCCGTCGTAAGGATCACGTTCCGCAGCGGCTCCCGGTTCACATAACGGTTCAACTGGTCCACCAGGAGCCGCTTGGCGCGCGGGAGGAACGCGGAGGTGGGTCCGCCGACGTGCGGGCTGATGAGTACCCCCGGCGCACGCCACAGGGGGTGTTCGCGCGGGAGGGGCTCGGGATCGGTGACGTCGAGGGCGGCGGTGATGCGGCGGCTCTCCACTTCGGCGAGCAGGGCCTTGGTGTCGACGACGGGGCCGCGGGCCACGTTGACCAGGAGCGCGCCGTCCTTCATCCGGGACAGGAAGTCGGCTCCGGCCAGGCCACGGGTCGCTTCGGTGAGCGGGGTGGAGAGGATGACGACGTCCGCTTCCGGGAGCAGGGCGGGGAGTTCGGTGAGCGGATGCACCGGCCCGCGCGCCGTGGTGCGCTCGGAGCGCGCGACGCGCGCCACCCGCGCCACCTCGAATGGAACGAGCCGGTCCTCGATGGCCGCGCCGATCGATCCGTAGCCGACGATGAGGACGTTCTTGTCGGCGAGCGCGGGGCGGAACCCGCCGAGCCACTCCCCCCGTTCCTGGGCGCGGACGAAGTCGGGGACGCCGCGCAGCGAGGCCAGGATCAGCGTGAGGGTGAGCTCTGCGGTGCTGGCCTCGTGCACACCGCGCGCGTTGCACAGCCGCACCCCCCGGCGCAGGTGCCCCAGGCCCGGCTCGACGTGGTCGATCCCGGCGGAGAGGGTCTGCACGACCTCCAGGTGGCTCATCCGGGGCAGGGGACGTACGCACAGCGGGCTGGGCTTCATGTAGGGGACGACGTAGAAGGCGCAGTCGGCCGGGTCCGCCGGGAAGGTCTCCTCGCCGTTCCAGAAGCGGTACTCCGGCCCCTCGGGGAGTCCGTCGATCTCGTCCGGCGGGATGGGCAGCCACACGTCAGCAGTCATGCTCTGGAGGCTATGTCAGGAGCGCGCCACGGCAGAGGTTAGGTTGGGGTGGCCGGAACAGGGAGGGTCACGACCAGGTGGAGCGCAGGACGATCGGCGCGGCGGCACTCGCGGTGGGGGCCGTCGGACTGGGGTGCATGCCGATGAGCTGGGCCTACAGCGCGTCGCGGCAGCGTGGCGACGAGTCGCTCAGGGCGGTGCACCGGGCGCTCGACCTGGGTTCCTCCCTGCTGGACACCGCCGACATGTACGGCCCCTTCACCAACGAACTGCTGGTGGGGCGGGCGTTGAAGGAGCGGCGGTCCGACGCGTTCGTGTCGACGAAGGTGGGGCTCCTCGTGGGCGACCAGCACATCGTCGCCAACGGCCGCCCCGGATACGTGAAACGGGCCTGCGACGCCTCGCTGCGGCGTCTGCAGACGGACGTCATCGACCTCTACCAGTTGCACCGGGCCGACCCCGAGGTGCCCGTCGAGGAGACCTGGGGCGCGATGGCGGAGCTCGTGCAGGCCGGGAAGGTGCGGGCGTTGGGGCTGTGCGCGGTGGGCGCGCGGTCCTCCCGCCGGGGCGGGGCCCGGCTGCACGACGCGACGGTGCGGCAGCTGGAGCGGGTGCAGCAGGTCTTCCCGGTGAGCGCGGTGCAGGCGGAGCTGTCGGTGTGGTCGCCGGAGGCGCTGGAGACGCTGCTGCCGTGGTGCGAGACCCGGGGCGTCGGCTTCCTGGCCGCGATGCCGCTGGGCAACGGCTTCCTGACCGGCCGGCTGCGGCCCGGCGCCGGCTTCGAGGCGGACGACCTGCGCGCCCGGCACCCCCGCTTCACGGCCGAGATGATGGCCGCGAACCAGCCGATCGTCGCGGGCCTGCGCCGGGTGGCCCGGAGGCACGGCCCGGGTGTCACGCCCGCCCAGGTCGCCCTCGCCTGGGTCCTCGGCCAGGGGCGGCACGTGGTCCCGGTCCCGGGCACGAAGCAGGAGCGCTGGGTCACGGAGAACGCGTCCGCGGCGGCGCTGCGGCTCGGCCCCGAGGACCTCCGGGAGGTCGCGGAGCTGCCCCCGGCCCAGGGGTCGTGGGACTGAGCCCCGGGTTCAGGGGTTGCGGGACTGAGCCCCTCGGCCCGAGGGCGTAAGGGGCAAACCCGTCGTTCACGGTTCGACGTTTCGTGATCGGGAACCTGGGAGGCGCGGGCGGTGTATGACAGGGAGAACCCCGCCGCGTCGAAGGGACCATGATCGTGCGACGTCGAGCCGTCCCGGCCGTGTTGGCCGCCGCAGCGCTCCTGCTGACCGCCGGCTGCTCCTCCGACGACGGGGGGACCTCCCGCGCCGACGGCAGCGCCTCCCCGAGCCGTAGCGCACCGGGATCGTCCGCGCCGCCAGGGCAGGGCGCCGAGGAGACACCGCCCGCCAAGGGCTCGGTGAAGGTGGTGCGCACCGTCGCCGAGGGACTGGACTCCCCCTGGGGCCTCGCTCCCCTGCCGGGCGGCGGCCTGCTCGTCTCCTCGCGGGACGACGGCACGATCGTCCGGGTCGACGACAAGACCGGCCGGAAGACCGAGGTGGGCGAGGTGCCCGGGGTGTCCGCGGCCGGCGAGGGCGGCCTCCTCGGCATCGCCCTGTCCCCCGAGTTCGCCTCGGACCGCATGCTCTACGCGTACTTCACCTCGGACGGCGACAACCGCATCGTCCGCATGATCTACGACGACAAGAAGCCCGCCGGCGAGCAGCTCGCCGCGCCGGACACGGTCTTCCGGGGCATCCCCAAGGGCTTCGTCCACAACGGCGGGCGGATCGAGTTCGGCCCGGACAAGATGCTGTACGTCGGCACGGGCGAGAGCGGCGACACCGGCCTGTCCCAGGACAAGGACTCCGTGGGCGGCAAGATCCTGCGGCTGACCCCGGAGGGCGAGCCGGCGCCGGGCAACCCCTTCCCGGACTCGCCGGTGTACTCGTACGGCCACCGCAATGTGCAGGGCCTCGCCTGGGACGCCAAGCAGCGGCTGTTCGCCTCGGAGTTCGGCCAGGACACCTGGGACGAGCTCAACGCGATCAAGCCCGGCGACAACTACGGCTGGCCCGAGGCCGAGGGCAGGTCCGACGACTCGGGGTTCCACAACCCGGTCGACCAGTGGACGACCGCGGAGGCCTCCCCCAGCGGCATCGCCTACGCCGAGGGCTCGATCTGGATGGCGGGTCTGCGCGGCAAGCGGCTCTGGCGGATCCCGCTGAACGGCACGGAGGCCTCGGCCCAGCCGCAGGCCTTCCTGGAGGGCGAGTACGGCCGGCTGCGCACGGTGGTCCCGGCGGGCGGCGACCGGCTGTGGCTCGTGACCAGCAACACGGACGGCCGGGGCGACCCCAAGGACGGGGACGACCGGATCCTGGAGCTGCGGGTGACGTGACGGTGACGTGACGGCGGGCTCAGGAGTCCTCGGGGGCTCCCGGCTCCTCGTGCGGCGGGCGGACGACGACCTTCCCGGACGCCAGGTCTATCGGGCCGCGCCCGGGATCGGCGTCCCCGACGTCCTCCCGGGTCAGTTCCAGCCGCTTCTGCTCGTCGCGGGTGTGCTTGCGGCCGGGTGAGAACAGTTCCTCGAAGACGTTGAACAACGGAGCCTCCCTGGGCCGCGACAGCTCGCGACGTCCCTTCCAGCGTATGCCTCAGCCCGCCGGCCCGGACGTGAGCGATTCGGCCGGAAAAAGGCCCAGCCGGTGCGCCACCGCCGCCGCCTCGCCCCTGCCGGAGACGCCGAGCTTGGCGAGGATGTTGGAGACGTGCACGCTCGCCGTCTTCGGGGAGATGAACAGTTCCTCGGCTATCCGGCGGTTGGTGTGACCGGCGGCGACCAGGCGCAGCACGTCCCGTTCCCGGCTGGTGAGGCCGAGGGCCTCGGCGGGGTCGGCGGCGGCGAGGGCCGGTTCCGCCGTGGAGGTCTGCGGCAGGCGGGCGCGCCGGGCGAGCGCGGTGGCGGCGTCGGCGAGCGGCCGGGCACCGAGGTGGCGGGCGACGGCGTGGGCGAGGCGGAGCAGCTCCGCGGCGCGGTCGCGCTCGTCCTCGCCGCCTTCCGCGAGCAGGGACTCGGCCAGCCGGTACCGGACGCGGGCGAGGTCGTAGGGCCGCTCCAGGGATTCGAAGGCGGTGACCACCTCCGACCAGGTGCCCGGGGTGTTCCGGCCCTCCGCGCGCTGCAGTTCGGCGCGGACCCACCGCTCGTGGGCGAGCCAGACGGGGGCGTTCGTGGTGAGGCGCTTGACCACGTCGAAGAGGCGGTCCAGCACCTCCTCGCGGCCGTCGCGCGCGGCGGGCAGCGCGCGGGCGTCGGCCTCGGCGGTGGCCGCTTCGAGCAGCAGGGGCCAGGCGTAGCGCTGGGTGCCGGGCGGGAAGCCGGACTCCAGGGTGCGGGCCAGTTCGGCGCGGGCGTCGGCGAGGCGGCCCTCGGCGACGGCGACGGCGATCGTGAGGCAGGAGATCGGCAGGTCGTGCTGGGGCATCGGATCGTGCGGCCCGTAGGCGGCGCGGCCCTCGGCGAGATACCGGGCCGCCTCGGGGACCCGCCCGCGGGCGAGCGCGAGGAACGCCAGGCTGTTGGCGCCGGATCCGTGCGGGCCGGCCGTCTGCCCGCGCCGCTGGGCGTTGCCCGCGGCCTCGGCCGCGTCGTCCCAGCGGCCCAGGGAGATGAGGGATTCGGCGAGGTTGCTCCAGATCCAGGCCTCGGAGTCGCGCAGGCCCATCTTCTCCGTGAGCCGCAGGCCCTCGTGCAGGATGCCGACGGCCTCCTCGGAGCGGCCGACGCCTTCCAGGACGGAGGGCAGGTTGACATGGCTGCGGCCCACGACCGACACGAGCCCCCGGGCGACCACCTCGTCCCTGACCTCGTACATGTGCGTGAGCCCGGCCTCGATCTGCCCGGCGTCGACCATGAGGCCGCCGAGGGTGAGGCGGGCGTGGGACCGGATGTCGTCGGCGCCGACCATGCACGCGTACTCGACGGCCCGCTCGGCGGCCGTGAGGGCTTCGGGGCCGGGTTCGTGGAGCATCGACCAGTGGGCGGCCGTGGCGAGCACCTCGGCGTGCACCTCCGACGGGGGCAGTCCCCTGACCAGGTCCTGCGCGGTGGCGATCTCCTGCCAGCCGTCGCCGCGGGCGAGCCCCTGCACCAGCCGGGAGCGCTGGATCCAGAACCAGGCGGTGCGCTGCGGGTCGCCCGCGCCGTCCAGCAGGCGCAGCGCCCGCTTGGTGATCTTCAGGGCGCGTTCGCGCTCCCCACAGAGCCGTCCGGCGACGGCGGCCTCGGCCAGCAGGTCCAGGTGGCGCAGGGCGGTGGTCGCGGGGTCGCAGCCGCAGGGCGGGTAGGCCTCGGCGTAGTCGACGGGGCGCAGGGTCCGGCGTACGTCGTCGGGGGCGGCGTCCCACAGTTCCATCGCCCGCTCCAGCAGCCGCAGTTGCTCGGCGTAGGCGTGGCGGCGGCGGGCCTCGACGGCGGCGTCGAGGACGGCGGGCAGGGCCTTGGCGGCGTCGTGGGCGTGGAACCAGTAGCTGGCCAGACGGGTCGCCCGCTGGTCGGCGGGGACGAGCGTCGGGTCGGCCTCCAGCGCCTCGGCGCAACGGCGGTTGAGGCGGGAGCGCTCGCCGGGGAGCAGGTCGTCGCTGACGGCCTCGCGGACCAGGGAGTGGCGGAAGCGGTAGCCGTCGCCGCCGGGCGCGGGGGTGAGGATGCCGGCGTTCACGGCGGACCGCAGCGCCTCGATGAGGTCGTCCTCGGCGAGCCCGGCGACGGCGGCCAGCAGCCGGTGCTCGACGGTGGAGCCGCCCTCGGCGACGATCCGGGCGACCTGCTGGGCGGTCTCCGGCAGCCCCTCCACGCGGACGAGGAGCAGGTCGCGCAGGGAGTCGGTCAGGCCCGTGCGGCAGCCCTCGCCGGCGGCGACGGCGAGTTCCTCGACGAAGAAGGCGTTGCCGTCGGAGCGTTCGAAGATCGCGTCGACCTGGTCCGGGTCGGGTTCGTGGGCGAGGATGCCGGCGACCTGGCGGCCCACCTCCTCGCGGGTGAAGCGGGCGAGTTCGAGGCGGCGGATCGTACGGAGCCGGTCGAGTTCGGCGAGCAGGGGCCTGAGGGGGTGGCGGCGGTGGATGTCGTCGGAGCGGTAGGTGCCGAGGACGACGAGGCGGCCGGTGCGCAGGGTGCGGACGAGGTAGGAGAGCAGGTGGCGGGTGGAGGCGTCGGCCCAGTGCAGGTCTTCCAGGGCGAGGACGACGGTGTGCTCGGCGGCGACGCGCTCCAGCAGGCGGGCGGTGAGCTCGAAGAGGCGGGCCATGCCGTGTTCGTCGTGCCACCCGGTGCCGGAGTCGCCCAGCTCGGGCAGGAGCCGGGCCAGTTCCTCCTCCTGGCCGGCGGCCGCGGCGGCCAGTTCGCCGGGGAGTTCGCGGCGCAGTGTGCGCAGGGCGGTGGAGAAGGGGGCGAAGGGCAGTCCGTCGGCGCCGATCTCCACGCAGCCGCCCAGTGCGACCACGGCTCCCCGGCGGCGGGCGGCGGCGGCGAACTCCTCGACCAGGCGGGTCTTGCCGACTCCGGCCTCGCCGCCGATGAGCAGCGCCTGCGGTTCTCCCCCGCAGGAGCGCACGAGGGCGTCGCTCAGCGTGCCCAACTCCTCGGCACGGCCGACGAACACGGGGCTGACGGACCTGGTTTCCACGGCCCCGAGCATCGCATGCGTCTCTGACAGCGCGGCACCGGTTTTCCCGAGACGGCCGGTCGGAGCACCGGCGGCCGGAACCGTACGCCCGGCCAGGGCACCGTCGGCGGGCCCGGTACGCACGGCCGCGGTGCCGGCCGCGGTCGGCTTGGGTGCGGCCACGCCGCCGGCCGCGGTCGTCCTGGGCCCGGCCGCGGTACCGGCGGCCGAAGCCGTGGGGATCGCCGCGGCGCCGGCCGCCGTCCCGGTACGGGCACCCGCGGCAGCGGGCACCGCCCCGGTACGGGCAGCCGCGGTACCGTCCGGTCCCGTCCCGGTACGGGCAGCCGCCGTATCGTCCGGCCCCGCCCCGGGTCTCATGCTGCCCGGGCGAACCTGGGCCTGCGGAAGCGGCGGCTATGGCTCTCGTGCTCGGCGGAGCCGTGGCCGGCCGCACCGCGGGCGCCGCGGCGGGCCCGGGTGGCCTCGCGGACGAGGCGCTCGTGCTCGGCCCGGCGGATCAGGTCGGCGGTGCGCATCTGCTGGAGCTCGTATTCATACATGGCGTGTCCTTGGTGAGAGGCCGGTCGCGGAGGGGCTTCTCCGCGATGTCTCCACCTTCGTCTCCCAGGGGGGTCGGCCACATCGGGAGAGTTCCGCATCTTGGGAGGTGCGCGGGGCCTTAGACACGCGTGAGGGGCCTCAGGACCTCCGTAAGGTGCTCACGGAAGGCCTAAGACCCCTCAGGACCTGCGCCGACTCAGCTCGCGGACGGCAGTCCGAGCAGGACGCCGGTGTACTTCAGGACGGCCAGGAACAGGCCGATGACGCCGAGCGCGACACCCGCCCAGGCGACGGACTTGATCCAGGGGGCCTGGATCCTGCCGGGCGTGCCGAAGGCGGGCCGGGCCAGCACCACGACGCCGACGACCAGGGCGATCAGGGCGAACAGGCCGCCCCACAGGGCCGTGGTCTGCCAGGCGTCGCCGTAGACCGCCTGGATCTGCTTGGCCACGCTCGCGTTCTGCGCGGTCTCCAGCTGGCCGATGAGGTTCTGCCGCGCGGCGGCGACCGTCCCCAGCCAGCTGCCGGTGAGCGAGACGACGCCCAGCGCGGCGGAGACCACGGCTCCGGCGCCCTGGCCGACGCCGTAGGAGTTCTCCTCCTTGGCCGTCGCCTCGGTCTCCGGGACCGCGGCCGGGGCCTCGGTCCGGGGCGCCTCGTCGGACTTGGTGGTGTCCACCGCCTTCTCGTCGGTCGTGGCCTCGGTGGCCTCGGTCTCGTCCACTGCGTTCGTTGCCATGTCTCGCACCGTAGGGTCGCTGTCTGAGAAGTCTCTTAATGATCGTTGTGAGCGGCACGCGCGCGTGCCTCACGCCACTCGGGCGCCAGCACGGACCAGACTTCGAGATCGTGCCGTAGGCCACCGTAGTGGTGGGCCTCGCGCCGCACACCGTCGCGGGTCATGCCGAGCCGCCGCGCCACGTTCAGGCTCGGCTGGTTGCCCGAGGCGGCGACCCACTCGACGCGGTGGATGCCGCGCTGCTCGACCGCCCAGTCGATCAGCACCCGCATCGCCCGTGTGACCAGGCCCCGGCCGGTCCCGGCGGGCTCCAGCCAGCAGCCGACCTCGCAGGTTCCGTTCGCCGCGTCGAAGTTCAGGAAGAGCACCCCGCCCACGAGCGTGCCGTCCAGCCACAGCCCGTGCAGGGAGCCCGTGTCGGCGGCCCGCATGTCGGCGTACAGCTGGAGCTTCGCGCGGGCCGAGAGCAGGTCGGTCTCGGTCGTCCCGAACGGGATGTACCGCCCGATGAACTCCCGGCCCCGCTCCAGGTGCGCCAGGAACTCCCCGGCGTGCCAGGGCTCCAGGGGTCGCAGTTCGGCGTCGTCACCCAGGGATATCGCGTACATCCCGCTGCCGCTCCTCCTCCGCCAGGACGTCCGCCACCTCGGCGTCCGTCGCGGCGGCCAGCCTCTCATGGGCGGCACGGCTCTCGGGCGGTTCGATGCTGATGCGCGGCATGCGCTTGTCGAGCCAGCGGGGCAGCCACCAGTTGGCGCCGCCGAGCAGGTGCATCAGGGCGGGGACGAGGAGCGTGCGCAGGACGAAGGCGTCCAGGGCGACGGCCGCCGCGAGGGCGATGCCGAACATGGCGATCACGCGGTCGCCGCTGAGCACGAAGGCGAGGAAGACGGAGATCATGATGACCGCGGCCGAGTTGATCACCCGGCTGGTCTCGGCGAGGCCGACCCGGACGGCCCGCCGGTTGTCGCCGGTCTCCAGCCACTCCTCGTACATCCGGCTGACCAGGAAGACCTGGTAGTCCATGGAGAGGCCGAAGAGTACCGACACCATGATCACGGGCAGGAAGGGCTCGATCGGTCCCGCGCTGCCGAGGCCGAGCAGTTCGCTGCCCCAGCCCCACTGGAAGATCGCGACCACCACCCCGAAGGCGGAGGCCACGGCGGCGACGTTCATCGCGGCGGCCTTCAGGGGGATGCCGATGGACCGGAAGGCGAGCAGGAGCAGCAGACAGCCCAGGCCGATCACGACCCCGACGAAGACGGGCAGCTTGGAGACGATGACGTCGGCGAAGTCGTCGTAGCCCGCCGTCACCCCGCCGACCTGCACGTCGAGGGAGGTGCCCGCCTCGGCGCGGGGCAGCACCTCGTCGCGCAGCCGGTCGACGAGGTCGCTGGTCTGCTTCGACTGCGGGGAGGACTCCGGCACGACGGTCAGGTACGCGGTGTGGCCGCCGGAGTCGAACGTCACGGGGGTCACCGAGGCGACGCCGTCCGTGGCGCGGAGCGTGCCGTCCAGGTTGTCCAGGGCGAGCTTGTCCTCGGCCCCGTCGACCTTCGTGACGAGGGTGAGCGGGCCGTTGACTCCGGGCCCGAAGCCGTCGGCGAGCAGGTCGTAGGCCTGGCGCGTGGTGGCCGTCCTGGGGTCGTTGCCCTGGTCGGAGGTGCCGAGGTGCAGGGAGAGCGTGGGCAGCGCGAGGACGGCCATGACGGCCAGGGCGACCACGCCGAGCACCTTGGGGTGGCGCTCCACGAAGGCCGACCAGCGGGCGGCGAAGCCGGTGGGCAGCTCGGGCTCGGGCCCGTGCTCCGCCAGCCGGCGGCGCTCGCGGCGGCTGAGCGCGCGCATGCCGATGAAGGACAGCAGGGCGGGCAGCAGGGTCACGGAGGCCGCGACCGTCAGGATCACGGTGAGCGAGGCGGCGATCGCCACGCCGTTGAGGAAGCCGAGCCGCAGGATCAGCATGCCGAGCAGGGCGATGCAAACGGTGGCACCCGCGAAGACGACCGCCCGTCCCGTGGTCGCGACGGCGTTGGTGGCCGCCTCGGTGACGGACAGCCCGCGTTTGAGGCCGCGCCGGTGTCTGGTCACGATGAACAGCGCGTAGTCGATGCCGACGCCGAGCCCGATCAGCATGCCGAGCATGGGCGCGAAGTCGGCGACCGTCATGGCGTGCCCGAGGAGCACGATCCCGGCGTAGGCGGTGCCGACGCCGACCAGGGCGGTGGCGATGGGCAGCAGGGAGGCGGCGAGCGAGCCGAAGGCGAGGAACAGCACGACCGCCGCGACGGCCACGCCGACGATCTCCGCGAGGTGCCCGCCGGAGGACTGGGTCAGCCCGACGGCGCTGCCGCCGAGCTCCACCTGGAGGCCGTCGGTCTCGGCGCTCTTCGCGGTGTCGACGACGGCCTGCGCCTCGCCCTTGTCGATGTCCTGGGCCTGGTCGTCGAAGGTGACCGTGGCGTAGGCGGTCCGGCCGTCCTCGCTGACGCGGCCCGTGCCCGGACCGTCGTAGGGGCTGGTCACGGAGGCGACGCCGGGCAGGTTCGCGATGCGGTCCAGGGTGCGGGTCATCGTCTGCTCGACGTCGGCGGCGCGGACGCTCCCGGACGTGGTGTGCCAGACGACGGTGTCGCTGTCGCCGCCGAGCTGCGGGAAACCCTCGTGCAGCAGTTCGGTGGCGCGGCCGGATTCCGTCCCGGGGACCTTGTAGTCGTTCGAGTACGTGGTGCCGGCGACGGCGGCGCCCGCGGTGACCCCCGCGAAGGCGAGGAGCCAGAGCAGAACGGTGACCAGACGGCGTTGGACACACCAGCGTGCGAGGGCTGCCACGAAACGTGCTCCCAGAGTTACTTTTGGTGGATCTTTGACCGGGAGCAGTCGTCCATGAACTGAACAGCCCGCAAAGAACGCATGAGCAATGCGAAAATCACTCTTGCAGGCTCTGGAGATCATTTGTCGGTTTCGTGGGCTTCTTCACAGCGGCCGCACTCAGTCGAACTGGTCCCCCAGCGCCATCACCATCACCCCGGCGATCAACAGCCACAGGGCCCGCCGGGTGCGGCCCCGGGAGCCCAGTACGGCGGCGCCGGCGCACACCGCGGCGCCGGTGGCGTACGCCGCCGGGACCAGCGCGGGTGCGGAGCGGGTGAGACGGAGCAGGGCCGCGGCCAGGCCGGCCACGGTCAGCGCGGCACCGGTGCCCACCGCCGTCCAGCGGGCCCTGCGGGCGTCCTCCAGCGGATCACCGGCATCGTCCGGCTCGTCTTCGTCCCGGTCGTCGTCCAGGTCGTCGTCGAGATCGTCGTCCCGGTCATCGTCCAGGTCGTCGTCCTGCGCGGCGGTCGCCTCCGAGTCCGCTATCTCTGGATCGGTGTCGGAATCAGTGCGTCCACTCATGGCCGAGACGGTAGCGCGTCGGTGCGGAAAAACCGGGTGCGGGGCCGAGGGGCCGGCTGTTAGCGTCCGCTGGTCCGAGGAATGTCCGCGGCGTCTCGCCGCCCGGCCGAAGCAGGTGCATTGTTTGACGGTCCGTCCGAGCTCCGACGCATCCCCTTTCTCCCTCAAGGACTCAAGGAGCCCGTTCACCGATGTCGGACATCACTTCCCGGACCTCGAACATCCCCCTCGCTGACCGTGTGAGCCACCCCGGCTACCCGCGCAGCAACGGCTACGACGCCCGCTGGACCGTCGAGAACCAGATGGGCCCGCACGCGCTGTGGCTGCTGGAGTGGCTGGCCCCCGCCCTGGGGCTCGACACCCTGAGCCCCGGTTCCCGCGTGCTCGACCTGGGCTGCGGCCGCGCCATGACGTCGATCTTCCTGGCCAAGGAGTACGACGTCCAGGTCACCGCCGCCGACCTGTGGGTCAAGCCCGACGAGAACGCCGGGCGCATCGCCGAGGCGGGCGTCGCCGACCGCGTCCTGCCCGTGTTCGCCGAGGCGCACGACCTGCCGTTCGGCGAGAACGGCTTCGACGCGATCGTCTCCGTCGACGCCTACCACTACTTCGGCACCGACGACCTGTATCTGCCCACGCTGACCCGGCTGCTGAAGCCGGGCGGGCGGATCGGCGTCGTCGTACCGGCACTGCGTGAGGAGATCGACGGCGCCGAGCCGCCGGAGCACCTCAAGCCGTACTGGGAGCCCGGGTTCTGGTCCTTCCACACCGCCGCCTGGTGGCGCCGCCACTGGACCCGCAGCGGGGTCGTGGAGGTCGAGACCGCGGACTGGCTGGAGGACGGCTGGCGCGACTGGCTGCGCTGGTGCGAGGTCGTCGCCGAGGAGCACACGGACGAGTTCCACATCCGGATGGCCGGCCACTGCGCCGAGATGCTCCGTGCCGACCAGGGCGGCACGCTGGGCTTCGTCCGGGTCGTGGGGCGTCGCCACTGAGTGAATGACGAGGGGGACGCACCGACTCCAGTGCGTCCCCCCTCTGTCGGGTCCGCGGGGATCAGCCCTCGCTGACGCCCAGCTTCTGAAGGATCAGCTCCTTGACGCGCGCCGCGTCGGCCTGGCCCCGGGTCGCCTTCATGACCGCGCCGACCAGGGCGCCGGCCGCGGCCACCTTGCCGCCGCGGATCTTGTCCGCGACGCCCGGGTTGCCGGCGATGGCCTCGTCGACGGCCGCCGTCAGCGCGCCCTCGTCGGAGACGACCTTCAGACCGCGCTTGTCGACGACCTCGTCCGGGGTGCCTTCGCCCGCGAGGACGCCCTCGATGACCTGCCGGGCCAGCTTGTCGTTCAGGTCGCCCTTCGTGACGAGCTCGGTGACCCGGGCCACCTGCGCCGGCGTGATCGCCAGCTCGTCGAGGGCCTTGCCCGACTCGTTGGCGCTGCGGGCCAGCTCGCCCATCCACCACTTGCGGGCGGAGGCGGCGTCCGCCCCGGCCTCGATCGTGGCGACGATCGGCTCCAGCGCACCGGCGTTGAGGATCGCCTGCATGTCGGTGGCCGAAACGCCCCACTCCTCGCGGAGCCGGTTGCGGCGGACCAGCGGCAGCTCGGGCAGACCGGCGCGGATCTCCTCGACCCACTCGCGGGACGGGGCCACCGGGACGAGGTCGGGCTCCGGGAAGTACCGGTAGTCCTCGGCCTCCTCCTTCACACGGCCCGAGGTCGTCGACCCCGTGTCCTCGTGGAAGTGCCGGGTCTCCTGGATGATCGTGCCGCCGGACGACAGCACGGCCGCGTGCCGCTGGATCTCGAAGCGGGCCGCGCGCTCCACCGAGCGGAGCGAGTTGACGTTCTTCGTCTCCGAGCGGGTGCCGAACTTCTCGGTGCCGTTCGGGCGCAGCGACAGGTTCACGTCGCAGCGCATCTGGCCCATCTCCATGCGGGCCTCGGAGACGCCGAGCGCCTTGATGAGCTCGCGCAGCTCACGGACGTAGGCCCGGGCGACCTCGGGGGCACGCTCACCGGCGCCCTCGATCGGCTTGGTGACGATCTCGATGAGCGGGATGCCGGCGCGGTTGTAGTCCAGCAGGGAGTGGGACGCGCCGTGGATACGGCCGGTGGCGCCGCCGACGTGCGTCGACTTGCCGGTGTCCTCCTCCATGTGGGCGCGCTCGATCTCCACGCGGAAGGTCTCGCCGTCCTCCAGCTGCACGTCGAGGTAGCCGTTGAAGGCGATCGGCTCGTCGTACTGGGAGGTCTGGAAGTTCTTCGGCATGTCCGGATAGAAGTAGTTCTTCCGGGCGAAGCGGCACCACTCGGCGATCTCGCAGTTCAGCGCGAGGCCGATCTTGATGGCGGACTCGACGCCGGTCGCGTTGACGACCGGGAGCGCGCCGGGCAGGCCGAGGCAGACCGGGCAGGTCTGCGTGTTGGCCTCCTGGCCGAGGGCGGTCGAGCAGCCGCAGAACATCTTGGTCTTGGTGCCGAGTTCGACATGGACTTCGAGGCCCATGACGGGGTCGTACGACGCGAGTGCGTCCTCGTACGACACCAGGTCGGTCGTGGTGGTCACGGTGAGTACTTCCCTCTCAGCCCAGCAGGACGTCGTCGTCGCCCAGCCGCTTCAGCTCGCGGTAGAGGATGGCCAGGTTGGTGACGACCGCGGCGCCGGTCACGACGGCGTCGAGCAGCCGCAGCGTGTCGTTGTCTCCGCGGGCCTTCTTGATCTGCTTGTAGACACCGACGGCGCCGAACGCCGACGTGGCCATCGAGACGTACAGACCGGACTTGGACTTCTTGAAGCCCTTGGCCTTGGACAGTGCGCTCACAGCGACGGAGCCTCCTCGATCAGCGGGTGGCCCCACTTTTCCACGAAGGCCGCCTCGACGGCTGCTCCCACCTTGTACAGGCGGTCGTCCTTCATGACGGGGGCGATGATCTGCAGGCCGACCGGGAGGTTGTCCTCCGGGGCGAGACCGCACGGCAGCGACATGGCCGCGTTGCCCGCCAGGTTGGTCGGGATGGTGCACAGGTCGG
The DNA here is from genome assembly GCF_040645895.1 of Streptomyces olindensis. Lineage (NCBI taxonomy): Bacteria > Bacillati > Actinomycetota > Actinomycetes > Kitasatosporales > Streptomycetaceae > Streptomyces > Streptomyces olindensis. The sequence goes on from NZ_JBEYZD010000054.1 coordinate 23,452, forward strand.
CGAGGTACATCGCCATCGGGTCGTCGGCGCGCTCGCCGATCGCGAAGGCCGTGGTCGGGGTCGTCGGGGAGACGATCACGTCGACCTGCTCGAACGCCTTGTCGAAGTCCTGCTTGATGAGCGTGCGGACCTTCTGGGCGCTGCCGTAGTACGCGTCGTAGTATCCGGAGCTGAGCGCGTACGTGCCGAGCATGATGCGGCGCTTGACCTCGGGGCCGAAGCCGGCCTCACGGGTGAGGGAGGTGACCTCCTCGGCGGAGTGCGTGCCGTCGTCGCCGGTCCGCAGGCCGTAGCGCAGGCCGTCGAAGCGGGCGAGGTTGGAGGAGCACTCGGACGGCGCGATCAGGTAGTACGCCGACAGCGCCAGGTCGAAGGACGGGCAGTCCAGCTCGACGATCTCGGCGCCCAGTTCCTTCAGCAGCGCGACGGACTCGTCGAAGCGCTGGATGACGCCGGCCTGGTAGCCCTCGCCGCGGAACTGCTTGACGACGCCGACGCGCATGCCCTCGACGCTGCCGTTGCGGGCGGCCTCGACGACCGGCGGGACGGGCTCGTCGATGGAGGTGGAGTCGAGCGGGTCGTGCCCGGCGATGACCTCGTGCAGCAGCGCCGCGTCCAGGACCGTGCGGGCGCAGGGCCCGCCCTGGTCGAGTGAGCTGGAGAAGGCGACCATGCCGTACCGCGAGACGGCACCGTACGTCGGCTTCACGCCGACCGTGCCGGTGACGGCGGCCGGCTGGCGGATGGAGCCGCCGGTGTCGGTGCCGATGGCGAGCGGGGCCTGGAAGGAGGCGAGCGCGGCGGAGGAGCCACCGCCGGAACCGCCGGGGATCTTCGTGAGGTCCCAGGGGTTGCCGGTCGGGCCGTAGGCGCTGTTCTCGGTGGAGGACCCCATGGCGAACTCGTCCATGTTGGTCTTGCCGAGGATGACGACGTCGGCGGCCTTCAGCTTCTGGGTGACCGTGGCGTCGTACGGCGGGATCCAGCCCTCGAGGATCTTCGAGCCGACGGTCGTGGGCACGCCCTCGGTGGTGAAGATGTCCTTCAGCGCGAGGGGGACGCCGGCGAGGGGGCCGAGCTTCTCGCCCCGCTCGCGCTTCTCGTCGACGGCGCGGGCCTGGGCGAGGGCGCCCTCGCGGTCGACGTGCAGGAAGGCGTGCACCTTCTCGTCGACGGCCTCGATGCGGGCGAGGTGGGCCTCGGTGACCTCGACGGCCGTGAGCTCGCCGGAGGCGATCTTCGCGGCGGTCTCGGCGGCGGTGAGCTTGATGATGTCCGTCACGGTCTTAGTCCTCCCCCAGGATCTGCGGCACCTTGAAACGCTGCTGCTCCTGGGCCGGGGCGCCGGAGAGCGCCTGCTCGGGGGTGAGCGAGGGACGGACCTCGTCCGGGCGCATGACGTTCGTCAGCGGGAGCGGGTGCGAGGTCGGCGGTACGTCTTGGTCGGCGACCTCGCTGACGCGGGCCACCGCGCCGATGATGTCGTCCAGCTGGCCTGCGAAGTGGTCGAGCTCTTCGGGCTTCAGCTCCAGACGCGCCAGCCGGGCGAGGTGGGCGACCTCCTCGCGCGTGATGCCAGGCATGCAGCGATCCTCTGGGGTGAGTGAATGTGGTTTGGCCCAATCCTATGGGGCGGGAGGGCGTGCCCGTGAAACGGTTTGCCGGACCTTCGCGCCCCGGCCCCGCCAGGGCGCGTCAGGTGCCGGTGACCGGCCGGCCGTGCCGGTGACTAGCCGACCCGGCCCGAGTCGTCCGCCGCGGCCGCCGGCAGGGCGGCCCGGGGGCGCTGCCAGCCGCGGGAGCCGCGGGCGCGGAGCCAGGCCGTGGTCTCGTCGGGCGGCATGGCCGCGGCGACCAGCCAGCCCTGCACGGCGTCGCAGCCGAGGTCGCGCAGGCGCTCCCAGGTCTCGTCGTCCTCGACGCCCTCGGCGACGACGAGCAGGCCGAGGGAGTGTGCCAGGTCGACCGTGCAGCGCACGATCTCCGCGTCCTCGGTGTCGACCGCCAGCCGGGCCACGAACGAACGGTCGATCTTCAGCTCGCTGACCGGGAGCCGGCGCAGGTGCACGAGCGAGGAGTAGCCCGTGCCGAAGTCGTCCAGGGACATCTTCACGCCGTGCCCGGTCAGCCCGTTGAGGGTGTCGGCGGCGCGCTGCGGGTCCTCCAGCAGGACGTGTTCCGTTATCTCCAGTTGGAGCGCTCCCGCGGGCACGCCGTGCCGGGCCAGCCGGGCGGCGACCGAACCGGCGAAGCCGGGGGTGTGCACATCGCGCGGCGAGACGTTCACCGCGACCGGCACGAACAGGCCCTGGGCGCGCCAGCGGGCCACCTGGCCGAGCGCGGTCTCCAGGACGTACTCGGTGAGGTGGGGCATCAGGCCCGAGGACTCGGCGATCGCTATGAACTCGTCCGGCGGCACCTTGCCCCGCTCGGGGTGCACCCAGCGGACCAGGGCCTCCAGGCCGGCGACCTGTCCGTCGAAGCGGACCTTGGGCTGGTAGTGCAGATGCACTTCGTGGGCGTCGAGGGCGCGGCGCAGATCGCCGAGCAGACCGAGCCGGTCCGGGGTGTTGGAGTCGCGCTTGGACTCGTACACCTCCACCCCCGTGCGGTCCCGCTTGGCCTGGTACATCGCCACGTCGGCCCGCCGCAGCAGCCCTTCGGCGTCCAGGGCGTGGTCGGGGAAGACGGCGACTCCGGCGCTGGCCTCCAGGACCAGTGTGAGGCCGTCGAGGTCGAGCGGGGAGCTGAGCGCGGAGACCAGGTTGCGGGCGACCCGGGTCGCGGACGTCGTGGAGTCGGCGACCGGCAGTAAGACGGCGAACTCGTCCCCGCCGAGCCGGGCGGCCTCCGCCCCGCGCGGGAGCGCCACCCGCAGCCGGTCGGCGATCTGCAGCAGCAGCCGGTCACCGGCCAGGTGTCCGAGGGTGTCGTTGACCGAGCGGAACCGGTCCAGGTCGATCAGCATCAGGGCGGCGCGGGCGTCGATGCGCTCCGCGTCGTCCAGCGCGGTCCAGATGCGCTCCAGCAGCCACTGCCGGTTGGGGAGCCCGGTCAGCGGGTCGCGCAGCTGCTCCTCCGCCCGGGCCCGGGCTATCCACAGGGTGGAGTCCAGGGCGATGAGGGGGATGGAGAACAGCGGCAGCAGGATCGGCTTGGCCACGGCCACCACGCACACCAGCGGCGCGATCCCGAGCAGCGCGACCGCGACCAGGCCCTGTCTGACCAGGGCGGTGCGGGCGACGGTGGGCAGGCCGGGGCGGGGGGCGTGCAGGTACCACAGCAGGACGCGCGTGACCGACAGGTAGGCGGCGGCGACCAGGGCCACCTCGGGGGCCGTGCCGAGCGTCCAGGCGCCGGGCTCCGCGGGGGACTCGACGGACGGCACGGTCCCGAAGACGCCGAGCACGAGGGCGCCGGCGCCGATGCCGAGGAGGTCGACCGATCCGTGCAGCACGCCCTGGCGCCAGCGGTTGCGGCGGGCTATGCCGACGAGCACGACGACCGTGAGGCTGACCATGCCGGCCGGGACCCAGCCGTAGAGCAGCAGCACGGCGAGGGTGAGGGCGGCGCCCGAGCCGGTGCCGCCCCACCAGCGGGAGCGGCCCAGCATGACGAGGTGGCCGACGATGATGCCGGTCAGCACGGCCAGCGCCCAGCCGGCCGTGCCCGACGGGAAGAGCGCGTGGTCGCCGGTGAAGGCGCGGTAGAAGCCGGCGCCCAGGACGAATCCGGCCGCCGCGACGACCGCCGCGGGCAGCGCGGGCCAGGACAGGTGCCGTTCCGTCTCCGCGTCCTCGCCGGCCAGGCCGGGGGTGTGCTCGGTGACGGGCTGCGCGGCGCGCCCCCCGGCGGCGCGTCCGTCCGCGGTGTACTGTCCGACGGCGCGCGCCTCCGCGCCCGGACGCCCCGCCGGCCGACCGGCCCCACGGACTGCGCGCCATGCGACCGCCATGCGGCGCAGGCGCAGCCGTGAGCCCGGCACGGCGCTCTCGGTCGGTTCCATTCCCGTCCCTCTCACAGCCGGCGGTGCCCACGCCCGCGGCCCGGTGCCCGACAACCCTTGGGCGGCCCGCGCTGGAAAACCCTTCCCCGCGCCCTGCCCGAGCGCGAAGATGCCCCGACCGCAGCTGGGCACGGCAGGCGCACATCTCAACAGTAGGCCGCAGAAGGCTTCCACGGGCAGCGGTCGCCGACGGTTGCCCGAATGCGCCCCGGCCACCCGTATGCATCTGGTATGCGCCGAACGGGTGGCCTTCAACCGCTACTCCTCGGACGAAAGGGCGACTTCGGCCGCCGCTTCCGGTCCCTGTTCCAGCAGGACGCCGAAGCCCTCCTCGTTCAGGACGGGCACCTTCAGCTGCATCGCCTTGTCGTATTTCGATCCGGGGTTGTCACCCACGACGACGAACGACGTCTTCTTGGAAACAGAGCCGGTCACCTTCGCTCCGCGGCTCTGCAGGGCCTCCTTGGCGCCGTCGCGCGTGAAGTTCTCGAGGGTGCCGGTGACGACGACCGTGAGGTTCTCGAGCGGGCGCGGCCCCTCGTCCTCGCCGGTGCTCTCCTCCTCCATGCGGACGCCCGCGGCCTTCCACTTACGGATGATTTCGCGGTGCCAGTCCTCGGCGAACCACTGCTTGAGCGAGGCGGCGATGGTCGGCCCGACCCCCTCGGTGACCGCCAGCTCCTCCTCCGTGGCCTGGTCGATGCGCTCGATCGAGCGGAACTCGCGGGCCAGCGCCTCGGCCGCGACCGGCCCGACGTGACGGATCGACAGGCTGGTGATGACGCGGGCGAGGGGGCGCTGCTTGGCCGCCGCGATGTTCTCCAGCATGGCGAGCGCGTTCTTTCGGGGGTTGCCCTCCTGGTTCGCGAAGATCGTGGCGACCTTCTCCTCGCCGGTCTTGGGGTCGCGCTTGGGCAGGCCGCTGTCCGGGTCGAGGACGTAGGCCTTGATGGGCAGCAGCTGTTCGATGGTGAGGTCGAACAGGTCGCCCTCGTCGACCAGCGGCGGGGTCTTCGGCTCGAGTGGGGCGGTGAGGGCGGCGGCGGCGACGTACCCGAAGTGCTCGATGTCGAGCGCCTTGCGGCCCGCGAGGTAGAACAGGCGCTCGCGCAACTGGGCCGGGCAGGTGCGGGCGTTGGGGCAGCGCAGGTCGACGTCGCCCTCCTTCATCGGCCGGAGCGCCGTACCGCACTCGGGGCACTCGGCGGGCATCACGAACTCCCGCTCGGTGCCGTCGCGCAGGTCGGCGACGGGCCCGAGGATCTCCGGGATGACGTCACCGGCCTTGCGCAGCACGACCGTGTCGCCGATGAGGACGCCCTTGGCCTTGACCACGTCCTGGTTGTGCAGCGTGGCGAACTCGACCTCGGAGCCGGCGACCGTGACCGGCTCGACCTGGGCGTACGGCGTGACCCGGCCCGTGCGGCCGACGCCTACGCGGATGTTGACGAGCTTGGTGTTGACCTCCTCCGGCGCGTACTTGTACGCGATCGCCCAGCGCGGGGCGCGGGAGGTGGAGCCGAGACGGCCCTGGAGGGGGATCTCGTCGAGCTTGACGACCACGCCGTCGATCTCGTGCTCCACGGAGTGGCGGTTCTCGCCGAAGTGGGCGATGAACTCCCGGACGCCTTCCAGTCCCTCGACCACCTTGTTGTGCCGTGAGGTCGGCAGGCCCCACGTCTTCAGCAGGTCGTACGCCTGGGAGAGGCGGGTCAGGCCCTTGAAGCCCTCCAGGGCGCCGATGCCGTGGACCACCATGTGCAGGGGGCGCGTGGCCGTGACGCGCGGGTCCTTCTGGCGCAGGGAACCGGCCGCCGCGTTGCGCGGGTTGGCGAAGGGCTTGTCGCCGGCCTCCACCAGGCGGGCGTTGAGCTCCTGGAACTTCTCCATCGGGAAGTAGACCTCGCCGCGGATCTCCACGAGGTCGGGGACCTTGTCGCCCTTGAGGCGGTCGGGGATCTCCGCGATGGTCCGCACGTTCGGCGTGATGTCCTCGCCGGTGCGGCCGTCGCCGCGGGTCGCCGCGCGGGTGAGGCGGCCGTGCTCGTAGGTGAGGTTCACGGCGAGGCCGTCGACCTTCAGCTCGCACAGGAAGTGGTAGTCCTGCTCGCCCAGTTCGCGGGCGATGCGCTCCGTCCAGGCGGCCATCTCCTCGTCGTTGAACGTGTTGTCCAGCGAGAGCATGCGCTCGCGGTGGGCGACCGCCGTGAACTCCGTCTCGTAGGACCCGGCGACCTTCTGGGTCGGCGAGTCCGGCGTGCGCAGCTCCGGGTGCTCCTCCTCCAGCGCCTCCAGGGAACGCAGCAGCTGGTCGAACTCCGCGTCGCTGACGACGGGAGCGTCCTTCACGTAGTAGCGGAAGCGGTGCTCCTCGATCTGCTCCGCGAGGCGCGCGTGCTTCTCCCGTGCCTCGGCGGGCACCGTCGTCGTCTCCGCTTGCTTGTCGCCGGCCACCGTGTCGTCCTCCCGTTACTCTGGGTTGTCCGCGAGGGATCTCGCCGCCCGGACGCAGTGGGCGAGGGCCTGGCGCGCGTACCCCGGGGAGACCCCCGCGAGTCCGCACGCCGGGGTGAGCGTGACCGCCTCCGCGAGAAGCCCCGGTGACAGCCCCAGCCTGCGCCACAGCGTCCTGACACCCATGACGCTACCGGCAGGGTCTGACAATGGGCCCTCCGCGGACGGGATGACACCGGCGAAGAGCCGGGTGCCGCCCTCCACCGCCTCGCCGATCGCCTCGTCGTCACGCTCGGTGAGCAGGGAGAAGTCGAACGAGACGGCCGCCGCGCCCGCCCGGCGGAGCAGGGCGAACGGGACGTCGGGGGCGCAGGAGTGGACGACGACGGGGCCGCCGGCGTGCGTCCCGACGAGATCGCGCAGCGTCTGCTCGACGATCTGCCGGTCGACGGCCCGGTGGGTGCGGTAGCCGCTGGCGGTCTTCACCCGGCCGCGCAGCACGGCGGTGAGGGAGGGCTCGTCGAGCTGGAGGACGAGCCGGGCGCCCGGGATACGCCGCCGCACCTCGGCGAGGTGCTGGCGCAGTCCCTCGGCGAGGGACGCGGCCAGGTCGCGGCAGGCCCCGGCGTCGGAGAGGGCGGCCTCGCCGTTGCGCAGCTCCAGGTTGGCCGCGAGGGTCCAGGGACCGACGGCCTGGACCTTCAGCGGCCCTTCGTACTCCTGCGTGAACTCCTCCAGCGCGTCGAGGTCCTCGCCGAGCCAGGAGCGGGCCCGCTTGGTGTCCCGCCCCGGCCGGTCGCCGAGCCGCCAGCCGCTGGGCTCCACGCGCGCGTACAGCTCGACGAGCATCCCGGCGGTCCGGCCGATCATATCCGCGCCGGGACCGCGGGCGGGCAGTTCGGGCAGGAAGGGGAAGTCCTCGAAGGTCCCGGTGACGGTCTTGGCGGCCTCCCGGGCGTCGCCTCCCGGCAGGGAGCCCACGCCGGTGGCGGCGCCGAACCTGAACTGGCTGTTTTCGCTCACCGGAGAAGCCTACGCAGCGCTTCCCGGGCTCAGTTCCCCGGTCGTACCGTCAGGTCGTTGACCTCCGCGTCCCTCGGCAGGTCGAGGGCCATGAGGATCGTCGTGGCGACCGACTCGGGGTCGATCCACCGCGCGGCGTCGTACTCCTTGCCCTCCTGCCGGTGCACCTTGGCCTGCATGGGGCTGGCCGTGCGGCCGGGGTAGACCGAGGTGACCCGGACCCCGTTGCCGTGCTCCTCGTGGCGCAGGGAGTCGGCGAGGGCCTTCAGACCGTGCTTGGACGCGGCGTAGGCGGACCAGTCGGCGTGGGCGTTGAGGCCGGCGCCGGAGTTGACGAAGACCACGTGGCCCCGGGCGGCGCGCAGCTGCGGCAGGAAGTGGCGGGTCAGCTCGGCGGGGGCGACGAGGTTGACGTTGAGCTGGTGGCGCCAGGTCTTCGGGGTGAGCTCGCCGACCGGACCGAGGTCGACGACGCCGGCGATGTGCAGCAGCGAGTCCACCCGGTCGGGCAGCGACTGGTGGGAGAAGGCCCAGGAGAGCTTGTCGGGGTCCGCCAGGTCGCCGACCAGTGTCCGCGCGCCCGGGAACTCCGCCGCCAGCTCCTTCGCCCGGCCCGCGTCGCGCGCGTGCAGCACGAGGTCGTCCCCGCGCGCGTGCAGGCGGCGGGCCACGGCCGCGCCGATGCCGGAACCGGCTCCGGTGATCACATGAGTAGCCATGCCCGCCATGCTCGCATCAGGGCCGGGTCACTCGATGCCCCGGCTCTCCTCCAGGTAGGCCAGCGCCCCGACCGGCTCCTCCGCGAAGAACACCAGGTCGGTGAGCGGGCGGGGCAGGAAGCCCTCGTCCTCCATGCGGCGGAACTGTTCCTTCAGTCCGTCGTAGAAGCCCGCGGTGTTGAGCAGGACCACCGGCTTGTCGGTGTGCCCGTGCTTCTTCAGCTCCAGGATCTCGGTCGCCTCGTCGAGCGTGCCCGTGCCGCCGACCATGATCACCACGGCGTCGGCCTTCTCCAGGAGGAGCCTCTTGCGCTCGGCGAGGTCCTTGGCGACCACCATCTCGTCGACGCCCGGGCGGGCCTTGGCCGAGAGGAACTGCACGGAGACGCCGACGAGCCGGCCGCCCGCCTCCTGCACCCCGTCGGCAACCACCTTCATGAGGCCGACGTCGGAACCGCCCCACACGAGCGTGTGGCCGCCCTTGCCCAGCAGCTTGGCGAACTCCCGTGCGGGACGGGTGTAGCGCTCGTCGAGGTCGGCGGCGGAGAGGAAGACACAGATGTTCATGGGCCCACCGTACGGGCCCGGTCCGCCGTGACCGTGACCCGCATTTTGGACTGCCGGTGCGGGAGGCGTTCCCAGTCGTCCATGAACCGGGCGTCCAGGCCGTGCTTCGCGGCGAGTTCGGTCAGGGTGCGCGTCCGGTAGTAGAAGTCCTCGCGGAGCACGTGGTGCTCCTCACCCTCGGTGCGGTCGAACGTGAAGTCGAAGAACCCGCCCGGCGCGAGGATCCGGCCGACGTGCGCGAAGCACTCCTCGATGACGTGCAGCGGCGAGTGCGAGAAGACGCTGTGCGCGTGCACGACGTCGAAGTGCGCGTCGGGCAGGAAGGCGAAGGTGAGGTCGTCGGCGAGTGCCAGGTAGGGCAGTTTGGACTGGAGCTTCTCGGCCACGAGGGTGTCCTGGGCGGCGAGCAGGATGTGCGGCGAGATGTCGATGCCGTAGTAGTGGCCGGCGTCGAGGTGGTCGATGAACAGCCGGCCGGCGCGCAGGTTGCCGCAGCCGATGTCCAGCATGCGGTGGTGCGGCTGGAGGCCGTGTCCCACCAGGTAGTCGAACTGCATGCGGCCGATGCGCGTCCAGGACTCGCGCGAGGGGTTGTGCCCCACCGCCGCCTCCGCGCTGCGGGACGCGTCCGAGGCCATGACGGCCCGGTAGTACGCGATGTGGTCGCGGTAGCGCAGCCGCAGCCAGGCGTCCCGCACCGCGCGCCGGGCGTGCGCGGGCACCCGCTCCGGGTGGCGCAGGGCGTACCGCACCTGGTGGGCCAGGCTGCTGCGGTTTCCGGCCGGCTCCGTGGCGCGCATGGTGGCCTCCTGCGGCGAGGGAAGAACTCCGCTCCAGCGTGCGCTGTACCGGTGGAGTCGGCTACCCAAGGAGGGGCGATCGTGACAGCAGGACACCGCATCACCATCGAACGGAGCAGCCGGCACGTGCGCGTGGTGCGCGGCGAACAGGTCCTGGCGGAGAGCGACCGGCCGCTGGTCCTGCGCGAGACCGGCTGCCCGCCGCGGTACTACATCCCGGCCGAGGACGTACGGCTCGACCTGCTGACGCCGTCCGCCACGCACACGTACTGCCCGTTCAAGGGCACCGCGTCCTACTGGTCGCTGCCGGACGCGGCGGACCTCGTCTGGGCGTATCCGGACACGAAGCCGGACGTCGCCGAGATCAAGGACCACCTGTGCTTCTACGAGGTGGACGTCACGTGATCGGCTGACGCACGGCCCGCCTCACCGATGAACACCGTGCCGTGCGGCAGTCTCAACAGGCATGGACAAGAAGATCCTTTCGCGCGACGGCACCCGCATCGCCTACGAGAGCACCGGCCGGGGGCCCGCGGTCGTCCTGGTGAGCGGTGCGATGTCGACGGGCGGCACCCTGGCGCCGCTGGCCGTGTCGCTGTCGGAGCGTTTCCAGGCCGTCGTGTACGACCGCCGGGGCCGCGGGGCCAGCGGGGACACGGCGCCGTACGCGGTGGAGCGCGAGGTCGAGGACCTGGCGGCGGTGATCGAGGCGGTGGGCGGCGAGGCGTTCCTGTACGGCATCTCGTCGGGCGGGGCGCTCGCCCTGGAGGCGGCGGCGAGCGGGCTGCCGGTGCGGCGCGTGGCGGTGTACGAGACGCCGTTCGCGATGTCCGAGGAGGGCGCCCGGGAGCGCGCGGAGTACACCCGGCGCCTGACGGAGGCGCTCGGTGAGGGGCGGCGCGGGGACGCGGTGGAGCTGTTCCTGCGGCTGACCGGCCTGGCCGAGGGCGTGATCCAGGGCGCCCGCCAGTCCCCCATGTGGGCGGGCATGGAGGCGATCGCCCCGAGCCTCGCCCACGACGACGCCGTGATGCGCGACGGCCGGGTCCCCCGGGAGCGGCTGGGTGCGGTCGGCGTCCCCACCCTGGCGGTCGCGGGCGACGCGAGCCCGGCCTGGCTGCGCGAGGCGGCCCGGGCGATCGCGGACTGCGTCCCCGACGGCTCGTACCGCACGCTCCAGGGGCAGACGCACATGGTGGAGCCGAATGTGCTGGCGCCGGTGCTGACGGAGTTCTTCGCGCAGGGCTGAGGCGGAGCGGTTCGCGCAAGGCCGAGGCCGAGCGATCCGCGGAGAGCTGAGGTCGGGCGTGGGGCACGCGCGCGTGGGGGCCTGCCGGTGTCCTCCGGTTCAGGCCCTACGCGCGCGTGCCCGGGTGCCCGCCGGGTCAGGCCACGCCGGCCGTCGCCCGCTGCGTCGAGGCGATCGTCGCCGAGCCCACCACGCGCGTGCCGTCGTACAGCACGATCGCCTGGCCGGGGGCGACGCCGCGGACCGGCTCGGTGAAGGTGACCTCCAGGGTGCCGTCGACGAGTTCGGCGGTCACCTCGGTCTCGCCGCCGTGGGCGCGCAGCTGGGCCGTGTACGTGCCGGGGCCGCTGGGGGCGGCGCCGCACCAGCGCGGCTTGATCGCCCGCAGCCCGGTGACGTCGAGGGCGTCGGCCGGGCCGACCGTCACCGTGTTGTTCACCGGGGAGATGTCGAGGACGTAGCGGGGCTTGCCGTCGGCGGCGGGCGTGCCGATGCGCAGTCCCTTGCGCTGGCCGATCGTGAAGCCGTACGCGCCCTCGTGGGTGCCCAGCTTGTTGCCGGACTCGTCGACGATGTCGCCCTCGGCCTTGCCCAGCCGCTGGGCCAGGAAGCCCTGGGTGTCGCCGTCGGCGATGAAGCAGATGTCGTGCGAGTCGGGCTTCTTGGCGACCGCCAGGCCCCTGCGCTCGGCCTCGGCGCGGATCTCGTCCTTGGTGGTGACCGTGTCGCCGAGCGGGAACAGGGCGTGGGCGAGCTGACGGTCGTCCAGCACGCCGAGGACGTACGACTGGTCCTTGGCCATGTCGGAGGCGCGGTGCAGCTCGCGGGTGCCGTCCTCGCGGACGATCACCTTGGCGTAGTGGCCCGTGCAGACCGCGTCGAAGCCGAGGGCGAGGGCCTTGTCGAGGAGGGCGGCGAACTTGATCTTCTCGTTGCAGCGCAGGCAGGGGTTGGGGGTGCGGCCGGCCTCGTACTCGGCGACGAAGTCCTCTACGACGTCCTCGCGGAAGCGGTCGGCGAGGTCCCACACGTAGAAGGGGATGCCGATGACGTCGGCGGCGCGGCGGGCGTCGCGCGAGTCCTCGATGGTGCAGCAGCCCCGCGCGCCCGTCCGGAAGGATTGGGGGTTGGCGGAGAGCGCGAGGTGGACGCCGGTCACGTCGTGGCCCGCCTCGGCCGCGCGGGCGGCGGCGACGGCGGAGTCGACGCCGCCGGACATGGCGGCCAGGACGCGGAGGGGGCGGGGGCGCTGCGGGGTTTCAGTCATAACCCCTCCAGGGTAAGGGGGCGCGGGAACCACGGCCCGCGAGTATCCGTTGACGATCACATGGGACAGCGGAAGGCTCCGAAGGACGGCGACCGGAAGGTCGGGCGCCGGGCGTTGCTGATCGGTGGGGCGGCGGCAGCGGCGGGCTCGGCCGTGCTGGCCCGGGACGAGCTCGCGCGCCTGTGGTGGCGGACTCCCGGCGTGGAGAAGCCGCGCAAGGAGGGCGAGGTCGACTACGTGGGCGCGCGCTGGGTGGCGGCGTCGGACGCGAACTGGCGGCGGGCGGACCGGCCCGACGACTTCGGCATAGACATGGTGATCGTCCATGTCACGCAGGGCAGCTTCGACAGCGCGGTGAAGGCCTTCCAGGACCCGGGGCACAAGGCGGCCACGCACTACATCGTCCGCCAGGACGGGCACGTCGCGCAGATGATCCGCGAGCTGGACGTGGCCTACCACGCGGGCAACCGCGACTACAACGAGCGCAGTGTCGGCATCGAGCACGAGGGCTTCGTGGACCGCCCGCAGGACCTCACGGACGAGATGTACGAGGCCTCGGCCCGTCTCACGGCCCGGATCTGCGCGCGCTACGGCATACCCGTCGACCGCGAGCACATCATCGGTCACGTGGAGGTCCCGGGCACGGACCACACCGACCCGGGGCCGCACTGGGACTGGGACAAGTACATGCGGCTGGTGCGTGAGGCGCGTACGACGCGGGCCTGATCCGGCCCGGCCGGCGTTACGTCAGCCCCGCCGCCCGCGCCCGTTCCACCGCCGGGCCGATGGCCTTCGCGAGGGCCTCGACGTCGGCTTCGGTGGAGGTGTGGCCGAGGGAGAAGCGGAGGGTGCCGCGGGCCAGGTCGGGGTCGGTGCCGGTGGCGAGGAGGACGTGGCTGGGCTGGGCGACGCCGGCGGTGCAGGCGGAGCCGGTGGAGCACTCGATGCCCTGGGCGTCGAGGAGGAGCAGCAGCGAATCGCCCTCGCAGCCGGGGAACGTGAAGTGCGCGTTGGCCGGGAGGCGGCCCTCCGGGTCGGGGTCGCCGCCGAGGATCGCGTCCGGGACGGCCGACCGGACCGCGGTGATCAGGCTGTCGCGCAGGGCGCCGATCTCGCGGGCGAACCACTCGCGCTGCTCGGCGGCCAGCCGCCCGGCGACGGCGAAGGAGGCGATGGCGGGGACGTCGAGGGTGCCGGAGCGCACGTGCCGCTCCTGGCCGCCGCCGTGCAGCACGGGGACGGGGGCGTGCTCGCGGCCGAGGATCAGGGCGCCGATGCCGTAGGGGCCGCCGATCTTGTGGCCCGACACGGTCATCGCGGCGAGGCCGGAGGCGGCGAAGTCCACGGGGACCTGACCGAAGGCCTGGACCGCGTCCGAGTGCAGCGGGACACCGAACTCCGCGGCGGCTTCGGCCAGTTCGCGGATCGGCAGGATCGTCCCGATCTCGTTGTTCGCCCACATGACGGTGGCGAGGGCCACGTCGCCGGGGTCGCGGGCGATCGCCTCGCGCAGGGCGTCCGGGTGGACGCGGCCGTGGGCGTCGACCGGCAGGTACTCGACGGTGGCGCCCTCGTGTTCGCCGAGCCAGTGCACGGCGTCGAGGACCGCGTGGTGCTCGACGGGGCTGGCGAGGACGCGGGTGCGGGCCGGGTCGGCGTCGCGGCGTGACCAGTAAAGGCCCTTGACGGCGAGGTTGTCGGCCTCCGTGCCGCCCGAGGTGAAGACGACCTCGCTGGGGCGGGCGCCGAGGGCGTCGGCGAGGGTCTCGCGGGCCTCCTCGACGGTGCGGCGGGCCTGCCTGCCGGATGCGTGGAGGGAGGAGGCGTTGCCGGTGGCACCCAGGTGGGCGGTGAGCGCCTCTGCCGCCTCCGGGAGCATCGGGGTGGTCGCGGCGTGGTCGAGGTAAGCCATGGTGAGCCCGATTCTACGGCTCCCCTTGTCCGGGCCTCAGATCAAGGTTGGCCGAAGGCGGACCGCTTTCCCGCGGCGGCGGCCCGTCGTCCCCGGGCCCGGCCGCTGCGTGGCGGTCGGAGGTGGTCCGACGGCGGCTCAGAAGCTCCACGAGACCGTGCTGTCGGCTTCCATGAAGGCCACCAGGACCAGCAGGTCGGCGACGCCCAGGCCCAGGCCGAGCCAGGCGCGGCCGCGACGCTCGGTGCCGCGCCAGAGGGCGACACTCGCCAGCACGATGGCGATCGGGCCGAGGAAGAGGTTGAGGACGAGCAGGCCGAGCAGGCCGAGGATGAAGGACGCGACGGCCATGCCGTCGGTGTCACGGATGCCGGTGCGGCGCGAGGCCGGGGCGGTGAGCTGCATGGTGATCGACTCCCGAAGTCGGTTCGAAGGGGTGGCGGACGGTGTCAGTGGGCCTGCGTGTGGCGCCGGCGGCCGCGCTCGCGGACCGCGAAGATGCCGAGCCAGACGGCGATGACGGCGCCCGCGGCGAGGGAGAAGGTGAGCGGCGCGTGGGCGACGGTGCCCAGGACGACACCCAGCAGCAGGAGCGCGGCGACGATGAACAGCATGGGAAACAGCCCCCAGAGTTTCGGTGAACGGTTGTGGTTACAGTTGTTCACTGACTTCCCAGTCTAGCGGCTCCCATGACTTTTCAATTCCAGAGAACAGTTGTTAACTGCATGGTATGAGTCACACCCTCGGCATCCGGCAGGCCCAGAAGCAGAAGACCCGGCAGGCACTCCTGGACGCGGCCCTGGGGCTGCTGGAGGAGCAGAGCCTGAGCAGCCTCGGGCTGCGCGAGGTCACCCGCGCCGTCGGTGTCGCCCCGACCGCCTTCTACCGGCACTTCCGCTCCACGGCGGATCTGGGCGTGGCCCTGGTCGAGGAGGCGCTGGGCAGCCTGCACCCGATGATCCGGACGACGGTGTCCGGGACGGGCGACCAGGGGGAACGCATCACGCGCGCCATCGAGTTGATCGCCCGTCACGTCGACGGGTACCCCGCCCATGTCCGGTTCATCGCCCGGGAACGGCATGGCGGAGTCCAGCCGGTGCGCGAGGCCATACGGGAGCAACTGTCCCGGTTCGCCCGGGAGGTGAAGGACGAGCTGGCCAAGGACCCGGAGTCCGAGGGGTGGACCGAGGACGACCTGCTGATGCTCGCCCACCTCTACGTGGACCAGATGCTCATCACGGCGTCGCTCTTCCTGGAGGCGCTGGAGGGGCCGGAGGAGGGGCGCGAGGAGCGGCAGCGGGAGGTCGCCCGGGTGGCGACCCGTCAGATGCGGCTGATCGGCCTCGGCCGCCACCACTGGCTGGACTGAGCCGCACCCGAGGACGCCACAGGGGCGGCGCGCCCGTCGACGGACGCGCCGCCCCTGTCATGACGCCGGGGGGCGCCGGGGGACGGCTCGTTTCCTTCTCGCGCTCAGTTCGCCTGGCTCTGCCCGCCACCGGCGGGAGCGCCGCAGCCGCCGGCCCCGGCCCCCTGGCCACCGCCCGGGCTGCCGCCCTGCCCGCCGCCGGGCCCCCCGCTAGGCATGCCCGAGGGCATCCCGGAGGGTGTGCCGGTCGGCTTGGCGCCCCCGGCAGCGGCCCCCGAGGGCGCACCTGAAGGCGCACCCGACGGAGCCCCGGACGGCACACCGCTCGGCCTCCCCGACGGCGCCTGGCAGGTCTGCTGCTGCCCGGACCCGCCCCCGCTGCCCGAGGACGACGAGGAGTCGCCCGAGCCGCAGGCCACGAGGGCCAGCGGCGACAGCGCCAGCAGGGTCACGGCCGGGAGGAGACGCGCACGCTTCATGAGGAACCACTCCAGGGAAGATGAGGAAGTCCTGAGGCAGGCATTCGACCAACGCCGTTCAGGACTCTCCTCGGGCCGCCCTGTGACCGACCTGTCAGCCGGGCAAAGTTCAGCCCAGCCGGACCCGCGCCAACTGCCGGGACTGCGCCACCAGCCGGTCGGCGCCGTCCCACACCTCGGCGTCCTCCTCCAGGAAACCGCCGGCGAGGTTGCGGGTGGTGATCGCCACGCGCAGCGGGCCCGGCGCCGGGCGGCAGCGGACGTGCACGGTCAGCTCGACGGTGGGCACCCAGCCCTTCAGCCCGAGTTCGAAGGCGGTGGGCGGCAGGGCGTCGACCGCCAGCAGCAGGGAGAGCGGGTCGGGGTCGCGGCCGTCCTTGAGACCGAACCAGGCCCGCATCTCGCCCTTGCCGGACGGCTGCCCGAGGGCCCAGCCGAGGGTCGACGGGTCGAGCTTCAGCATCAGCCGCTCGGTGATCGCCGAGCTGCCGTCGACGGGGGCGGGACCGTCCTCGGGGCCGAAGCAGTGCTCGATCGGCGGGATCGCGGGCGGCCGGGCCGCCGTCCGGACGTCGTCGGGCAGGGCGTCCAGGTCGCCGTAGGAGGCGAGGACGCGGATGCGTTCGACCTCGCGGCCCTCGTCGTCGTACTGGAAGAGGGAGGCCTGGCCGGTCGACAGGGTGCGGCCGGTGCGGACCACCTCCGTGCGGACGACCGCGGGGCCCGGCTGGGAGGCGGTCAGGTAGTGCGCCGAGACGGTGAAGGGGTCGCTGTGCGGCAGGGTGTCCGCGAGGGCGCGGCCCAGGACCGCCAGCAGGTAGCCGCCGTTGACGGCGCTGATGATCGTCCAGCCGGCGGAGAGGGCGATGTCGTAGACGCCGGGCGCACGGCGGGTGAGCGCGGTGTCGCGGTCGAACTCGCTGTCGCCGATCGTGGCCCGGACGGCCGGGGCGGTGGCTGCTTCAGGCATGGCTGAACAGTACAAGAACTAACTACTAAGCGGTAGCTTTTCAGGATTCGCAGGAGTCCCGCCTTGGTGAGACACCGGCAACTTCTCGGTAAGTATCCGACTCGTCCGTAAACCCTCGGGCTCGTTCCCGCCTCTGTAGGGGCATGAGCCTCACCGGGACACCGTTCCTCTGCACGCTGATCGTGCTGTCCGTCGTCGCCCTCGTCCTGCCGCTGTTCCTCTGGTCGCGGGTCCGCGGGCCCCGGGTCCTGCGGGGCGCGGCCCGGGCGCTGATGCTGCTGTTCGCGCAGGGAACCGCCGTGGCCCTGGTGTTCACGCTGGTCAACAACGCCAACAGCCTGTACGACAACTGGGCCGACCTGCTCGGCACCGGCGACCATGTGCAGCAGGCCGCCGACCTGGGCGCCGACGGCACCGGCGGGATCGCGCTCAAGCGGCTGCCCAAGGTGCGCCAGACCTTCCAGCCCGCCGCCGGGCCGGGGATGCGCGCGGCCGGCGGGGTGCGGGTCACCCAGGTCAGGGGCCGGGTGTCGGGAGTGAACGCCGAGGTCTACGTCTGGCTGCCGCCGCAGTACCACGAACCGGCCTACCGGCACCACCGGTTCCCGGTCGTGGAACTCCTGCCCGGCTACCCCGGCTCGGCGAAGGCCTGGTTCGGCTCGCTGCACGCGCACGAGCAGCTGGAGCCGCTGATGCGGGACGGCCGGGTCGCCCCCTTCATCCTGGTCGCGCCCCGCACCAACCTCCTGGCCGGGGTGGACACGGGCTGCGCCAACATCCCGGGCACGGTCAACGCCGACACCTGGCTGAGCGTCGACGTGCCGAAGATGGTGACGGACAACTTCCGCGCCCAGCCCGCCCCGCGGGGCTGGGCGGTGGCCGGCTACTCGGCCGGGGCGCACTGCGCGGCCAAGCTGGCCGTCGCCCACCCCGACCGCTACCGGGCCGCCGTCAGCCTGTCCGGCTACAACGATCCGATCGGCGAACGCGACTCGCTGGCCGCGCAGAACCCCACCCTGCGCGCCGAGAACAACCCCTACCTGCTGCTGCGCGGGGCGACCGTCCCGCCGCGGATCGCGCTCTACCTCTCCGGCCAGCCGCACGACGGCTACGAGGCGGCCGTCGCCCTGGAGCAGGCCGCGAAGGCGCCGACGACCGTGCACGTGGTGTACATCCCGAGGAGCGCGGGCGGGCACACCATGGCGCTGTGGCGGCCGCAGGTGGTCCCCGCGTTCGAGTGGCTGACGCAGGAGATGGGCGTGCGTCCCGTCACGGCAGCACGGGCTGTTCCTCCTCGCTCACCGTCGACCGCCGGTGCCAGGCCCGCGGAGCTCGCCAGTGGTACCGCATCGCGAGCAGGCGCAGTACGAAGGCGGTGATCACCGCGAGCGCGCTGGTGAGCGGGTTCAGGGCGTCGTAGCGGATGCACAGGGCGACCAGGGCGGAGCCGACGATCGCCGGGACCGCGTACAGGTCGCGGTCCCAGCGCAGCAGGGAGGGCACCTCGTTGGCGAGGACGTCCCGCAGCACGCCGCCGCCGACCGCGGTGGTCAGTCCCAGGCCGGCGGAGGCGGTCAGGCCGAGCCCGTACTCGTACGCCTTGATCGTGCCGGCGACGCAGAACAGGCCGAGGCCGGCCGCGTCGAAGACGTTCACGGCGACCTGGATGCGCTCGACCTGCGGATGCAGGAAGAAGACGAGGAGCGTGGCGAGCAGCGGGGTGAGGAAGTACCCCAGGTCCGTGAAGGCGGCGGGCGGTACGGCCCCGATGACCAGGTCGCGGAAGAGCCCGCCGCCCAGCGCGGTGACCTCGGCGAGGACGGCGATGCCGAAGACGTCGAAGTTCTTGCGCACGGCCAGCAGGGCGCCGGAGATCGCGAAGACGAAGATGCCGATCAGGTCGAGCGTGTGCTGGACGGACGGACTGAAGAGTTGCTGGAGCACCCCGACATTCTCACCGGTGGGCGCGCGGGGCCTTCGTCCGCGCGGACGAAGGCCGCCGACCTTGTCCTCCGGTAGTCGCGGGCGGCCCGCCGGAAGAAGCGCTGGGGTGCCACGGAGGCGTCCACGGTCCACTCCAGCTGACCGCTGCCGACGGCCCCCGCCACCAGCAGGGGCAGGTCCTCGCCCGACAGGTGGGCACCGACCGTCAGCACGCACGGTCCGTCGGGCGTGAGTGCCAGCTCGGTGTGGGCCGGTCCGTGGCGCAGGCCGAGGATGTCGAGGGCGGCCAGCGCGTGCAGGACGAGCGCGTCCTGCTCCGGTCCGCGCCGGGGCAGCAGGACACCGCGGGACAGCGCCGGGGCCGCGTCCCGGTCCGGCGGGCGCACGTGCCAGATGTCGCACACGTGGTGCGTGCCGTCGAGGCTGACGGTGTTCACGTGGTACCTGTCGCGCGGCGGACACTCCCGGGCCAGCAGGGCCGCGGCCGGCGTGGCCGGCTCGGCCACCGCGCCGACGAGACCGCGGAACGCCGCGACGAGGTCGCGTTCGTCCTCGCACCGGATGCGCGGGGCGGGGCGGGAGCCGGTCCCCCCGAGGGTCTCCAGGGTGACCCGGCCGCCGACCCCGGCGTACCAGGCGAGCAGCCCGGCGAGGTCGCGGATCAGGAGTTGACGCACCGTGCGCAGCCCGGCCGTCCGCAGCGCTTCCGCGGTCCGGTAGCGGTCCCGGCGGACGTCCCCGAGCAGCGTGTCGTTGCCGCGCAGGCGGAGCGCCTGCGCGAGGGCGTCGGCGACACCGGTGGCGCCGGGGCTCCCGGCCACCACCGCCACGGGCCGGTGAGCGGCGACGGCGGGCAGGATCCGGCTCGGGCCCCCGTCCCCCGCGATCAGCTCGCGGTAGGCCTCCGGACGGAAGCGGGCCAGGAGGTGCTCCGGCACCTCCCGGCCGCTGTGCACGTGCACGCAGGCGTGGCCGCGCTCGGCGAACAGGCCGGGCAGGTGGCGGGCCGTGCCGTAGCCGTCGACGATCACCACGACGGACTCGCCGGCCGTGCCGCCGCGCGGACCCTCGGCCGCCGCTGCCCGGGGGCCGCTGCCGGTCACCGCCCGTCCCCTCCTCTCCGCGCTACTCCTTGGGCACGTCCCGGAGCTTGCGCAGCGGGGAGAAGACGATGAACAGGACGGCCAGCCAGTCGCCGAGGGCCGAGACCGTCAGCATCGGACGGACGCCGACGTACGTGCCGAGCGCGCCGCCCGCCAGGGCGCCGAGCGGCATGGTGCCCCACATGATCCAGCGCACCGAGGCGTTCATGCGCCCGAGCAGCTCCGGCGGGGTGATGGTCTGCCGGTAGGAGACCTGGGAGCTGTTGTAGAGCACGAAGATGACCATGAGCATCGTCATGCCGACGGCCACCAGGACGGTGGACCAGCCCGGCTGTGCCGCCGGGATGAGCAGTCCGGCCCAGCCGAAGCACAGCGCCGGGAGCCAGATCATCCGGGCCGTGCCGATCTTCTTGCCGACCCAGTTGGCGATCAGGCCGCCGGCCAGGCCGCCGACCGCCGAACCGCCCATCACCAGGCCGATCACCCACGGTTCGGCCTTCAGCTCGCGGACCAGGTAGACGGTCTGGAGGCTGAGCACGATCGTGCCGAAGAAGTTCGAGACCGCGGTGGACGCGACGAGCTTGCGCAGGATCGGGTGGCCGACGACGAAACGCAGGCCCTCGGCGATCTCGGTGCGCAGCCGGCGCTTCTCGGCGGGACGCTCGGGGGCCGGCTCGGGCGTGCGGATCAGCACCAGGGTGAGCGCGGAGACGCCGAACGACACGGCGTCGGCGGCCATGGCCTTCGCGGCGCCGAGCAGGGTGACCAGGGCGCCGCCGAAGCTCGATCCGGTGAGCTGCGCGAAGGACTGGGTGGCGCCGAGCTTGCCGTTGGCGTCGACGAGCTGGTCCTTGGCGACGAGCGAGGGCAGGTAGCTCTGGTAGGCGATGGCGAAGAAGACGGACAGCACACCCATGGCCAGGGCCACCAGGTAGAGCTGCACCAGGGTGAGGACGCCGAGCACCGCGGCGACCGGGATGGAGCCGGCCAGCACCATGCGGCCGAGGTCGCACCACACCATCAGGCGCCGCTTCATGACACGGTCGACCACGGGCCCGGCGGGGAGGGCCACCAGCAGGAAGGGCAGGGTCGTCGCGGCGGTGAGCAGACCGACCTCGAAGGTGGTGGCGTCGAGCATGAGCAGCGCCACCAGGGGAAGCGTCAGCTGGGTGATGTTGGAGCCCACCTCGCTGACGGTCTGTCCGCTCCACAGGAGCATGAAGTCACGGTGACGCCAGAGACTCTGTGGCGGGGTCTCTTGCGTCTGTGGGGTCACTGCGGTCGTCATCGTTCTTCCTTGTCTCGGAATCTCGGGGAGGTCTCGGGGACGGGTGGGCGTGCGGAGGCCGGGAATCAGTGGGCGGGAGGCACCGCCGCGGGGGTGAGGCGCAGCGCGGAGAGGGCCTCGCGCACGGCCGCCTCCAGTTGCGGGTCGCGGCCCGCCGCCCAGTCCTGGGGCGCGATCGGGACCTCGACGTCGGGGTCCACGCCCCGGTTCTCCAGGCCCCATCCGGGCCCGTCGAACCAGAACGCGTGCTGCGGCTGGGTGACGAGGGTGCCGTCGGCCAGGACGCGGGGGTCGTCCATGCCGAGCGCCCCGCCCCAGGTGCGGGTGCCGACCACCCGGCCGATGCCGTGGTGGCGTACGGCGTGGACGGCCATCTCGGCGTCGGAGCCGGTCCGTTCGTCGGCGAGGACGACGACCGGGCCGCGCGGCGCCTCCTGCGGGTAGGGCGCGGGGCCGCAGCGGCGGGACACGTCCCAGCCGCTGATCCGGCGGCCGAGTTTCTCCAGCAGCAGCGGCGAGATGTGGCCCCCGGTGTTGCCCCGCAGGTCCACGAGCAGTCCGTCGCGGGCGAGTTCCGGTCCGAGGTCCCGGTGGAGTGCCGCCCAGCCGGCGGACATCATGTCCGGCAGGTGCAGATAGCCGAGCCGGCCGCCGGAGCGCTCGCGGACCGTGGCCCGGCGTGCGCGCACCAGGTCGTGGTACCTCAGCTCGGCGTCCGAGGCGAGGGGGACGACCACGGCGTCGTGGTCGCGGCCGTCCCGGCGCAGCGTCAGGACGACCGGCTCCCCGGCCCGGCCGGCGAGAGCCGGCGCGGGTCCGTGCACGGGGTCCACGGGCCTGCCGTGCACCGCGACGATCCGGTCTCCGACGCGCGCGTCGACCCCGGGTTCGGCCAGCGGCGAGCGTGCCGCGGGCGCCGAGGACTCCCCCGGCACGATCCGGTCGATGCGCCAGGTGCCGTCGCCGTCCGGCGACAGGTCGGCGCCGAGCAGGCCCGGCGCCGGGGTGGCCGGTGCCGGGGCGGGCGGCCGTACGTAGGCGTGCGAGGCGCCCAGTTCGCCGTGGAGTTCCCAGAGCACGTCGGCGAGTTCGGCCTGGGTGCCGGCCCGGGCCGCCAGCTCGGCGTAGCGCTCGCGGTGCCCGGCCCAGTCGGTCCCGGCGAGGTCGGCGCGCCAGAAGCCGTCCCGCATGAGCCGCCAGGCCTCGTCGAACATCTGCCGGCGCTCGGCGACCGGGTCGACGGTCACGCGGATCCGGCCGGCCGGCACCGGCGTCCGCTCGCCGCCCGGGGCCGCGGGCCCGGCCAGCAGGCGGCCGGGGACCCGTACGGCCAGGCGCAGTCCGTCGCCGGAGACGGCGTACCGGTCGGCGTCCTCGGCGAGCAGACCGCACTGGCGGGTCGTCAGGTCGTAGTGCTCCAGGCGGGTTCCGGTGCCGTCCGGTCCGGCCGTCGCCTCGCCGAGGTTGCCGGTCAGGGGGTGGCGGAGCCACGCCAGTCCGCCGGCCACCGCGGTCAGGCCGGTGCGCAGACCGGGTCCGACCGGCACCGGGACGATCCGGTCGGCGAGGCCCTCGAAGTCGACCGGGGGCGCGGCCGGACCGTCCTCCGGAGTGTGCGACCGCGCCCGGCCGGGCGCGGGCCCGGGGCCGAACGGCGAGGGCGTGCCGGACGCGAGCGCCACCAGGTAGGGGCGGACGCCGGGCAGGAAGCCGAGGTCGAAGCTGTGCTGGTCGTACACGGGGTCGAAGGTGCGGTTGGACAGGAACGCCAGGAACCTGCCGTCGCGGGTGAAGACCGGGTCGGTGTCGTTGAAGCGCGGGGCGGTGACGTCGGTGGTCCGGCCGTCGGCCAGGCGGGCGAGGCGGATGTGCGAGCCCTCCGCCGGGGTCGACCCGTCCGACGGGCGGTACAGCTCCGCCCACGCGAGATGGCGGGAGTCCGGGGAGAAGGCGATGCCGCGCACCTCGCGGTGGGCGCTGCGGGTGATCTCGGTGATCTTGCCGGAGTCGAGGTCGACGACGAGCAGACGTCCGTCCTCGCAGGCCACCGCGCAGCTCCCGCCGTCCGGCGCAGCGGCCAGTGCGGCCACGCGGCCGAACTCGCCGTGTCCGATGCGGCGGGGGCCGGAGCCGTCCGGCCCGGTGATCTCCAGGCCGTCCTCGCCGCCCGCGTCGCTCACACAGACGACGACGCCGTCCGGGGACAGCGCGACGGGCAGCCGGCGGCGCACGCCCGGGTCGTCGAGCAGGGTGCGGGGCACCCCGCTCGCGGTGGACAGCAGGTGGACGGTGCCGCGCACCTCGACGGCGAGGGTGTCCCCGGCGGCGTCCAGGGCGAAGTCGCCCAGCGCCTGTTCGCCGGTGACCTGGAACGGCAGCCGTCCGGCGCGCAGGGCGCCGAGCGTGATGCGCAGGCGTACGGGCGCGGCGTCGAGCGACGGCAGCAGCCACAGGTCGCCGCCGGCGGCGTAGACGACCCGGCTGCCGTCGGTCGTCGCGTGGCGGGCGTAGTGGCCCGTCGTCGGCGTGTGCCGGCGCAGCCCGGAGCCGTCCCGCGCGGTGGAGTACAGGGCGCCGGTGCCCTCGTGGTCGGAGAGGAAGGCGATACGCCCGTCCACCCACATGGGGTTGACGAGGTGTCCGCCGACGTCCGCGAGGATCCGGGTGAACTCGGCACCGTCCGGCGCGTACCAGATCCGGCCGCCCATGCCGCCGCCGTACCGCTTCCAGCAGGCGGGGTCCCGGAAGACGGGTGTGCCCAGCAGGACCGCGCCGTCCGGCCCGTGCGCGACCTCGTCGGCGGGGCCGTACGGCAGGCAGCGCGCGGGGCGGTCCAGCGGCACGGCCCAGGCGCGGGTGCGCCACTTGCCGTGTCCGGGGCTGCTCCTGACGGCCAGTACCTCGGTGGGGGACAGCCAGCCCCGTACCGCGCAGTCGGCGTCGCCCCAGTGGGTCAGGCGCCGGTACGGCTCGGAGCCGGGCAGGTCCGGCCCGGCCACCACGGCCGTGTGCAGGTCGTGGTCCGCCGTCCAGGCCACGCGCCGGGCGTCGGGGCTGAGCCGGGGGTGTGCGGCGGACGCTGCGCCGGTGGTGACGCGCCGGGCGACCGCGGCCGTCCCGGCGGCCTCCGCGAGCGGGGCCAGCCAGACGTCGCCGTCGGCGACGAAGGTGACGAGGTCCCCGGCGAGGTGCGGATGGGCGAGGTACGGCGCGGGAGCGGGGCCGGGGGCCGTGTCGCCGGTCATGCGTCCACCAGGCGGCGGTCGATGACGGGCTTGATCTTGCCGCTGGTGGCGTTGCGGGTGAGGCCGCCTTCGGGGTGGCACTCGACGACCAGCTCGAAGACGTCGAGCGCGTCGTCGAACAGGTGCTCCTGGTCGAGGGTCTTGAACTGCCGCACCAGGTGGTCGCGGACCTCCCCGGCGTCCAGGGTCAGGGGCGACTCGACCCGGGTGATCACGGTCTCCCGGCCGTCCACGGAGACGATCTCCAGCTGGAGCTGGGAGACCCGGAACACCTCCAGGGCCGCGAGCATCTCGGCGTGGGTGACCGTGGCGCCCTTGACCTTGATCATGCCGTCGGCGCGGCCGAGGTACTCCAGCACGGGTCCGGACACACCGCACGGGCAGTCGTGGTGGAAGACCCGGCCCAGGTCGCCGATGCGGTAGCGGATCAGCGGGCCCTCGAACTTCTGCAGGCTGGTGATCAGCAGTTCGCCGGGTTCGCCCGCCGGGACCGGGTCGAGGTTCTCGTCGACGACCTCGATGAGGTTGTAGTCGGGGCAGGCGTGGTGCAGGGTCCCGCCCATCTCCGCGCACTGGTAGCCCAGTTGGGCACCGTCGTTGGCGGCGAGGATGCTGGTGACGACCCGGGTGCCGAGCTCCTGGCGCAGCCAGTCCTTGTCGGTCTCGGTCATGGGCGTGCCGCCGTAGACGACCTTCTCCAGGCGCAGGCCGGGCCGGCGCTGCTTCGCCTCGCGCAGCAGCGGCATGATCAGCACGGGCAGGCCCAGCAGGACGTTCGCCTCGAAGCTCTCGCAGAGCATCAGCAGGTCGTCCACCGAGATGGCCTGCGCGGTGGAGTAGCACTCCAGGGGCATCCGCGACAGTTCGCACAGGGTGGTGCTCAGACCGCCGTACAGGCCGCCGCCGTACAGGGTGTTGATCAGCCGGTCGCCGTTCTCCAGGCCGAGGGTGCGGAAGAGGGGGATGGCCTCGCGGATCATGTTCTCCCAGTCGGTGCGGGAGTACACGATGTAGCGGGGGGCGCCGGTGCTGGCGCCGCTGCGCAGCACCTCGCCCGTGCGCGGCCGGTCGGTGGACAGGCCGCGGCTGCCCGGCAGGGAGTTCGCCTCCAGCGCCGCCTTCTCCAGGACGGGCAGCCGGCCGAGGTCGTCGAGACCGGTCACGGCCGGCAGGTCGCGGTAATACGGGGTGCGGCGGGCCTGCCCGACGAGGTAGCGCAGCCGGGCGCCCACCCGGTCGGCCTCCTGTGCCCGGTCGGCGCTCCGGGCCGCGGACAGGGTCGTGCCGCGCAGGTGCTCGCGCCGCAGGAGCCGGTGCGGCCACGGCGCCCGGCAGTCCTCTGCGGGCACGTCGGCGACCAGCCCGGCCGGGTCGGCGGCGTCCCGCGGTCCGAGGACGAGCAGGATGTCCTCGGTGTCGCCGGGACGCGGGCCCGAGACCGGCTCGGCGAAGACGGCCGGGTCGAAGGGGAGTCCGGGAGGGGCGTCGGACGTGCCGGTGCGCAGGACCGGTACGACGTCGGGGACGGCGACCGGCCGTGCCCCGGCGGGGACCGGGGCGTCCGGGGCGGTCACCCGCAGCGGCGGAAGAGGGTGGCCGAAGGCGCGCAGTCGTCCGGCGAGCGCGGTCCAGAAGGGCTCCCGGGCGGTGCGGACGACGACCTCGTTGCCCACGGCCCAGGCGAGCAGCAGTCCGCGCAGGGTGTTGCCGGGCCGGTGGTCGTCGAGGACGACCACGCCCGCCGGTGAGATCAGGTAGACGTCGTCGCTGTCGACGGCCGGCTGCCAGGGGTACTGGCCGAGGCCCCCGAGGAGCCCGTCCAGTCCCTCGGTGACGGCGGCACCGGCGAACAGCCCGGACAGGCCGGGCAGCCCGGCCTCGTGGAGCAGCCGGGCGAGACCGGAGTCCGGGTCGGCGAGGGCCCGCTCGGCGTCCTCGACCGCCAGCAGCAGATCGGTGGGGTAGTACCTCATGAGGCGTTCCTCAGCTCGGCGGGGGCGGACGGCTCTGCGGGGGCGGACTCCCCGAGGGCGGGGAGCTCCACGGCCGTGGCGGCCGCCCCGGGCGCGGACGGCTTCACCGAGATGGAGCGGACGCACTCGCGCAGGAACTCGCCCAGGACGGCCGAGTCCGGGTGGGAGGCCTCCACGAACACCGGCACCAGCCATTCCTGGTAGGTGACGTGGTCCGGCAGCGGCTCGGCCGGGCCGAGCCGGTGCAGCCGGTCCACGCAGGGGTGGTGCGCCAGGTGGTCGGGGACGGTGACGTCGACCGTCGTGCCCGGCGGCAGGTGGTGCCCCGGGAACACCAGCCACGCGTGGTACCGCCCGGTGGCCCCGGACGGCTCCGGCCGGTCGAGCCCCAGCCGGATGGCGATCTCGTGCGTGGGCAGGTGGACGCCGCTGTGCCGTTCGTGCGCGGTGATGACCCCGGCGCCGCCGACCCGGTTGGCGACCTCCAGGAAGACCAGGTCTCCCTCGGGGGTCTCGAACATCTCCAGGTGGAGGCATCCCTCGGTGATGCCGAGCGCCTCGACGACGCGGGCGGCGAAGGCGAAGTGCCGCTCGTCGTAGGGCAGTTGGTAGGAGCCGAGCGGAGTCCCGGTGACGAAGTCGACCGGCTTGGTGATGTACCGGCTCACCACGAGGTGCACCAGCTCGCCGTCGCTGACCAGCCCGTCGGCGTGCAGGATGTCGCCCTCGACGTACTCCTCCAGCTGGTGCTCGCGCGGCTGGTCCAGCCTGCGGTAGGCGGTCAGGGCCTCCCTGGCGGTCGCGTACACGGTGACACCCTCGCTGGAGGCGCCCTGCCGGGGCTTGACGACGGTCGGGCCGGACCAGGGCAGCGGGCCGCACGCGGGCGGGGCGGCGACGAAACGCGGGTACCGCAGGCCCGAGCCGGCCAGGGCGGCCTTCATGCTGACCTTGTCGCGCACCCGCTCCACCTGCGCGAGGTCCGGGCCGGGCAGACCGAGGTGCTCCCGCACGCGCCGGGCCTCGAACATGGCGAACTCCGAGAGGGAGAGCACCTTTTCGTAGCCGTCGTCACGCGAGGTGCGGGCGAGGACGCCGTCCAGGAGGTCCTCGCCCTCGTCGAGCACCAGCCGGCGGCACCTGAGTTCGGCGGGCAGGTCGGCCATGCGGTGCGGCTGGCCGATGTACGTGACGTCGTGACGGTCGTGGTCGATACCGCGGTGGTAGTCGATCTTGCGGTACGGAACCTGGTGTATGACGAGAATCCTCATCCTTGCGTCCCCCGGTATTCCAAGGCCGTGATGCCCCAGCTGAACCCCATCGCGCTGGTCGCCAGCACGACCAGGTCCCCGCGGCGCAGCCGCCGCTCGTCGGCCAGTTGCCGCAGGGCGATGAGGGTGTCGGCGCCGCCCATGTGGCCCAGGCGGTCGTAGTTGAAGACGCTGCGCCCGGCCGGGATCCCGATGGTGTCCAGCAGCCGTTCGTGCATCCGCCGGTCGCCCTGGTTGATCAGGAAGTGGTCGATGTCGTCCGGCGTCCGGCCGAGCGCCGTGAGGGTCTCCCGGAGCAGCCGGGAGAAGTTCTCGACGTACGCCTCGGACAGCCCGGGCCGGTGCGGCTCCCGGCGGATCCTGACCCGGCTCTGCCGCCACTCCCCCGCGTAGTAGTCCACCCAGCCGGGATCGGTGCGCATGGCCGAGTGCAGCAGCTCGAACGACCGGGGGCCGTCGGCGGCGACGAGCATCGCCGCCGCGGCGTCCCCGAAGTTGAACAGCGCCCGGGATTCGGGGTCGGTGTGGTCCACCATCCGGCTGAGCCGGTCGGCGACGAGCACCAGGGCGTACTCCCCCGGGCCCGGGACGGACCCGTCCAGGGCCACCCGCAGGGCCACCGTGCCGGCGTTGCAGAAGTTGGTGACCTCGAAGCAGTGCGCGCGGTCGATGCCCAGCTCATGGGCGACCTTCGCGGCGGGCGACCAGAACGGGACGTCCCACTCGCCCGAACCCGCGTAGATCACCTGGCGGATGGCGCCACGCGGCACCGGCGTGCGCCGCAGGACGGCCGAGGCCGCCCGCAGCGCCAGCTCCCAGGACAGCTCGTGCTCCCCGAGGGCGGGGAACTCCTTGCTGTGGGTGACCTCCAGGATGTCCGGGACCGGCACGCCGGACGCGGCGTGCATGTCCTCGGCACTGATCCGGGAGGCGGGGAAGCATACGTCGAAGTCGACTATGCCGCCCACTGCTCACCCGATTCGATGCTCACCCGGTGCACCGTCCGGGACACGCCCGGCTCCACGTCGGTGGCCGCGTGGTACGTCGTCCGGGTCTTCCACACCAGCAGGTCGTTGGTGGTCCAGCGGTGGGTGTAGACGTGCTCGGGGTCCTGGATCAGACCGTCGACGAGGGTGAAGAACTCTTCGGTCTCGTTGGCGTCGAAGCCGACGACGCCCTCCATGTACTCGCGGGACCCGTACAGGTACGGGCGGCCGGTGACCTCGTCGTGGCGGACCAGCGGGTGGCGCACGGGCGGGTGCTCGGTCTCGGCCTGCGCCTTGAACTCCGCGGCGGACAGCCCGACGTGCTCCGGGCGGATCCGCAGCCGCTTGGACACGGTGTGGATCCCGGTGGCGTCGGCCAGCTTCCGCTTCCACTCCTCGGGCAGCCGGTCGTACACGTCCACGGCGCTGGCGAAGAGGGTGTGGCCGCTGGTGCCGGGGACGTTGACGCCGTGCAGCATGGTGAACGGCGCGGGGTCGGCGACGAAGGTGGAGTCCTGGTGCCAGAAGTTGCCCACCCGGGCCACGCCGATCGGCTTGTCGTTCTTGACCTCGTTGGACGAGATCATGATCTCCGGGTACTCCGGGTGGCGGTACTTGCTGATCACGAACGGCACCGGCCGGCCGAGGCGCGTGGCCAGGGCGATCTGCTGCTTCGGCGTGAGGTCGATGGAGCGCACGACGACCAGCTGCCGCTCGTGCACGCCGCGTACGAGTTCGTCGAAGACCTCGGGCCGCTCCAGGTCCTCGTACGCGGCACCGGTCAGCTCGGCGCCGATGTACGGGGTGATGTCGGTGAACTTCACGAGAGTCTCCCTCAGGCGTCTGCCAGGCACGCGCTGAGCGCCTGGACGAAGTAGTCGATCTGCTCCCGGGTGCGGTACGGAGCCACGGTCACCCGGAACCGTTCGGTGCCCCTGGGCACCGAGGGGAAGTTGATGGGCTGGACGTAGATGCCGAAGTCGTCCAGCAGGCGCCGGGCCACGCGGCGGACGCGCTCGGCGCCCGGGACCATCACGGGCACGAGATGGCTGTCGGCGTCGATGAAGTCGATGCCGGCCGCGCGCAGGGCGTTCTTCGCGTACCGGGTCCCCGCGTCGAGGGCGACGCGCAGTTCCCCGTCCCGCTGCACCAGTTCCAGGCCCTTGAGCGTGGCGTCCACGCCGGCCTGGGGCAGGGCGGTGGTGAAGATGAAGCCGGGGGCGAAGGAGCGCACGTAGTCCAGGGCGCTGTCGGGGCCGGCCACATAGCCGCCGACCGTGCCGATGGCCTTGCCGAAGACCCCCTGGATGAAGGTCGCCCGGTGGTCGCCGAGTTCCTCGCTCAGGCCCGCGCCCGTCGGTCCGCGCACGCCGATGGCGTGCGTCTCGTCGACGAAAGTGAGCGCGTTGTACCTCTCGGCGAGATCGAGAAAGGCACTCAGGGGCGCCACGTCGCCGTCCATGGAATAGACGGTCTCGAACACGATGATCTTGGGCTGCTCAAGCGGGTACTGGGCGAGATCGCTTTCCAGAGCGTCCGCGTCGTTGTGCCGGAATACATGCTTCCGGCAGCCGGTGCGGGATATTCCCTCAATGAGCGAGCGGTGATTCAGGGCGTCCGAGAACACGACCGTGTCCGGCATCGCGGAGATCATCGTGCTCAGCGACTCGAAGTTCGCGACGTACCCGCTGGAGAAGATCAGCGCCCGCTCTTTCCCGTGCCAGGCGGCCAGCCTCTCCTCCAGCTCGACATGACTGGCGCTGGTGCCGGCGATATTGCGGGACCCGCCGTTTCCGGTGCCGTGCCGGAAGGTGGACTCGATCTGCGCGAGAATGACGTCCGGATGCTGGCTCAGCCCCAGGTAGTCGTTGCTGCACCAGACCTGGAGCCGCCGGTCGCCGTACTGCGTCTGGCCACGGTCGTCGGCCCGGTGGGCACCCGCGATGAATTCGCGGTAGAGCCCGTTCACCTTCAGGTCGTCGAGCCTTCTGCGGAATTCCCCCAGAAGGACCGTTTCCCGTGCGTCGCTGCCGATGATGGTCACGCGCCCCACCCGGAATCGTCGGGCTTGACGGTGACGTTCGCCTCGGCGACCGAGAAGCCGCCCCCCGTCGGACCGGACATCCACAGCGCAAGAGCCGAGAAGGCTCCGGCCGCGAGCATGCCCACCGCACGCCGATATCGCGTCTTCATGTCAGTCCCCCAAAATCCTGCACGAGACGGCCTTTTCACCGCCCCCTGTGACGGAAAGAGATCCTGCCGACACTGAGGGCACAGATCCAGCCGCAGGTGGGATCATGAATCTGCACTACGGAAACCTGAAGGGGGGGCACATGTGCACAGAAATGGACAACCTCGCCAGAACCGGTGAGGTGGAGCTCTGCGACCGGGGACTCAATCAGTACCGGGACGCACTCATGAACGGCAGCACCTCGACCGAGGTGGCGGAGTGTCTCCATACCCTGGGGCTGCTCCGGCCCGCCGCATCCGACTCCGGATCACTCGAACCCGTGTCACCGGACGTCGCCCTGAGCGTGCTCAGCCAGCCCATCCAGCGCGTCATCCTGGAACAGCAGGATGCCCTGGCCGCACTGCACCTCGCGATCTCGCGTGCCAACAGCACCTACGCGGACGTGCAACAACAGCGACGAGCACCCGTCCGGCCGCTTCTGGGCGAGGAGGCCATCAGCGCGTCGCTGGAGGAGGCCGTACGGTCCTGCCGGGAGGAACTCCTCACGGCCCAGCCCGGCGGCGGCCGTTCCGAGAACATACTGGCCGAAGCGCTCGACCGGGACCTGGCCCTGCTGGCGCGGGGGGTCCGGCAACGCACCCTGTACCAGCACACCGCCCGCTCGCACGGCCCCACCCTGACCTACATCGAGCACGTGGCCAAGAACGGAGCCGAGGTCCGCACGCTCGACGAACTGTTCGAGCGCCTGATCATCTGCGACCGGACCGTGGCCTTCATCCCGAACGCCCAGCAGGAGCGCCGCCAGTCGGCGCTCATGATCGAGCACCCGGGGGTCGTCGCCTACCTCGTCGGTGTCTTCGAGCACGCCTGGGAGCGGGCGGATCCCATCCCCGTCGTGGCGTCCTGCCAGCGGCCGCCGCTGCTGACCGACCAGACGCGGCAGGCCATCCTGCGGTTGATGGTCGACGGGTACACCGACGCGAGCATCGCGAGCCGCCTCGGCATGAGCTCCCGCACGGTCGCGGCCCACATCAAGAAGGCCGCGGAGGCGCTGGGCAGTCGCAGCCGTGCCCAACTCGCCTATCTGGTCGCGCAGTCGGGGGCGCTGGACCAGCCCGCCGGGCAGCGGGCGGGCTGAGCGGCACCGTCGCGTGCGCCGACGACGCGACGGGTGACAACGCCTCGGCCCCCGATCCGCACAGGGATCGGGGGCCGAGGCGCCGCGTGTACGGACCGGGCCGCCGCGGCAGGGCTTCCCGGAACCGCTCAGGGGTTACGCCTTCGAACCTCCGGACTCCGGGGACTCCCCGGACCCGGCGGCACCGGAGGCCTCGCCGGACTCCCCGGACCCGGCGGCACCGGCCGCCTTGCCGGTGTCCGCGGGCCGGGCGCCGGCCTCGGACGGAGCGTCGCCGTCGGGGCGCGCGGCCCCGGGGGACGCCTCGGCGGCCACGGCCACCGACGTCCGCGCCGACTTCTCCACGGTCGCCGTCGGCACCAGCTCCACGGCCTGCCTGGCCTCCGACAGGAGCACGGTGTCCTGCGGCTGCTGGTCCTCGAAGTTCTCCGGGTGGTGGCAGGCGACGCGCTGCCCCGCGCGCAGCTCCACCAGCGGCGGCTCGGTCGTCTTGCAGATCTCCGTCGCCTTCCAGCACCGGGTGTGGAAGCGGCAGCCGCTCGGCGGCGCGATCGGCGAGGGCACGTCGCCCCTGAGCAGGATGCGCTCGCTCTTGACGCCCCGGCGCTTCGGGTCCGGGATCGGCACGGCCGAGAGCAGGGCCTTGGAGTACGGGTGCATCGGCGACTTGTACAGCTTGTCGCGGTCGGCCAGCTCGACGATCTTGCCGAGGTACATCACCGCGATCCGGTCCGAGACGTGCCGGACCACCGACAGGTCGTGCGCGATGATCACATACGTCAGGCCCAGTTCCTCCTGGAGGTCGTCCAGCAGGTTCACCACCTGCGCCTGGATCGACACGTCCAGCGCGGAGACCGGCTCGTCCGCCACCACGAGCTTGGGGTTGAGCGCGAGCGCGCGGGCGATGCCGATGCGCTGGCGCTGGCCGCCGGAGAACTCGTGCGGATAGCGGTTGTAGTGCTCGGGGTTGAGGCCGACCACCGACAGCAGCCGCTGCACCTCCTTCTTCACCCCGCCCTCGGGCTCGACGCCCTGGAGCCGGAAGGGGGCGCTGACGATCGTGCCGATCGTGTGCCGCGGGTTCAGCGAGGAGTACGGGTCCTGGAAGATCATCTGCACGTCGCGGCGCATCGGGCGCAGATCGCTCGTGCCCAGGTGCGTGATGTCCTTGCCCTCGAACTCGACCGTGCCGCCGGTCGGTTCGAGCAGCCGGGTGATCAGCCGGCCCATCGTGGACTTGCCGCAGCCCGACTCGCCGACGACGCCGAGCGTCTCGCCCTTGCGGACCTCGAAGTCGATGCCGTCGACGGCGCGCACCGCGCCGGTCTGCCGCTGGAGCAGGCCCTTGCGGATCGGGAAGTGCTTCTGCAGCCCGGTCACCTTCAGCAGGACATCGCCGTCGGCGGAGGTGTCCTTGGTGAGGGTGCTCCCGCTCGTGTCCGGTGTGCTCACCGTTTTGTCGTCGCTCACAGCTTCGGCGCAATCTCTTCGGTCCAGATACGCTCCCGCTGCTCCTGCGTCATGTGGCAGGCGGCCCAGTGCGAGCCGCCGACCTCGGTCAGCTCGGGGCGGACCGTGCGGGTGACGTTGTCCTTCGGGATGTCCGCGTACGGGCAGCGCGGGTGGAAGGCGCAGCCGGACGGGAGGTTGATCAGGGAGGGCGGCGCGCCCTTGATCGGGATGAGCCGGTCGGTCTCCTCCCGGTCCAGCCGCGGCATCGAGCCGAGCAGGCCCCAGGTGTAGGGGTGCCGGGGCTCGGAGAACACGTCCTCGGCGGGACCGCGCTCCACGCACCGGCCGCCGTACATGACCAGCAGGTCGTCGGCCATCTCGGCGACGACGCCCAGGTCGTGGGTGATCATGATGACCGCGGAGCCGAACTCCTTCTGCAGATCGTGGATCAGGTCCAGGATCTGCGCCTGCACGGTGACGTCCAGGGCGGTGGTCGGCTCGTCCGCGATGAGCAGCTCGGGGTTGTTCACCAGCGCCATGGCGATCATGGCACGCTGGCGCATACCGCCGGAGAACTCGTGCGGGTAGCCGTCCACGCGCTTGGCGGGCTCGGGGATGCCGACCCGGTCCAGCATCTCGATGGCGCGCTGCTTGGCGACCTTCTTGCTGACGTCGTTGTGGACCCGGTACGCCTCGACGATCTGCTGACCGACCGAGTAGTAGGGGTGCATCGCCGACAGCGGGTCCTGGAAGATCATGGCCATCTTCCGGCCGCGCAGCCGCCGCACCTCGTCGGGGTCGGCCCCGACCAGCTCCTGGCCGTCCAGCCAGACCTCGCCGGAGACATGGGCGCGGGCCGAGCGGTGCAGGCCCATCACGCCGAGCGAGGTGACGGACTTGCCGGAGCCGGACTCGCCCACGATGCCCAGGGTCTTGCCCTTGCGCACGTCGAAGCTGACGCCGTCCACGGACTTGACCAGACCGTCGTCGGTGTCGAAG
This sequence comes from Streptomyces olindensis, assembly GCF_040645895.1. Classification (NCBI taxonomy): domain Bacteria; kingdom Bacillati; phylum Actinomycetota; class Actinomycetes; order Kitasatosporales; family Streptomycetaceae; genus Streptomyces; species Streptomyces olindensis. The sequence continues at coordinate 57,857 of NZ_JBEYZD010000054.1, forward strand.
TGGATGCGCAGGTCACGGACGGACAGGAACACGTCGTCCGGGACGGACGGGGCGGTGGTGTCCGGTTCGCCGAGCGCGGCTTTGTCGAGCTTGCTCACGAGTACCTCACCCGGGGGTCGATGGCGGCGTACACCAGGTCGACGATCAGATTGCAGAAGACGATGAAGAACGCGGCGACCAGGGTCACGCCCATCACGATGGGCAGGTCGTTGTCCTTGATGGCCTGGACCGAGTAGGCGCCGATGCCCTGGAGGGAGAAGACGGTCTCGGTGAGCACCGCGGTGCCGACCAGGGTGCCGAAGTCCATGCCGAAGATGGTGACGATCGGGGTGAGCGCGGAGCGCAGGCCGTGCTTGGCCACGACCGTGGTCTCCTTCAGACCCTTGGCCCTGGCCGTTCTGATGTAGTCCTCACTCATCGTCTCCAGCATGCCCGCCCGGGTGAGCCGGGCGTAGAGCGCGGAGAAGAGGAAGGCGAGGCTGACCCAGGGCAACAGCAGATGCCAGGCCCAGTCGGCGGGGTTCTCGGTGAACGGGACGTAGTCGACGCTGTCCCACACGGGGATCTCGTAGACGAAGAGCGCGAGCAGGATCTGGCCGGTGAAGAAGATCGGCAGCGAGACGCCGGCCAGCGCGATGAACATGGAGACGCGGTCGATCGGCTTGCCCTTGCGCAGGGCGGAGATCACGCCGATCGTCACACCGGAGACGACCCAGATCACGGCCGCACCGACGGCCAGTGAGAACGAGACCGGGATCCGCTGCTCCAACTGCGGCCACACCTCGATGTGGCTCTTGAAGGAGTACCCGAAGCAGGGTGCGCTGCAGTGCGTCGCGTCGGGGCCGAACCGGTAGTCGGCGCCCGCCACGAGGCCCTTGATGAAGTTCCAGTACTGCTCGTAGACGGGCTGGTCCAGTCCCAGGTTCTTCTTGATCGCGGCGACGGACTCGGGGTTCGCGTCCTTGCCGACGTACTGGGTGGCCAACTGGTCGGCCGTCTGGCCCCCGAGGCGGGGCACCAGGAAGAAGATGGCGAAGGTGACTGCGCTGACCACCAGCAGCAACAGCACCGCGCCCATGACGCGTCGGAGGATGTACGCAGCCACAGCTGTACGGCCCCGGGCCGGGGAGTCGGCGCCGGTGGGCAAGACGGCGGCGGACTCCGGTACCGCCGACGAGTCCCACCTCTGCTTCCAGGGCAGC
>NZ_JBEYZD010000055.1:0-58843 GCF_040645895.1 Streptomyces olindensis
CTGCCGGACCAGACCACCCAGGTCATCCGTCGAACCCCGCGTATCACGCTGCAACGTCGACAGCGTCTGAGCCCCCATGTCGAACTTCATCGCGCTAACTCGCCTCCCCCGTGTGGGCCATCGAGACGGCCGCTGCGGCCGTCCTCAAGTCTTGTCAATAATCTCTATCAACACGACAGTTGCCTGTGCAATCGGGGTCCGGTTCAGTCACAGAAGCCCCACACAATCATGACCTAACCATGGGACAGAGGGGCCGTACGTCAGCGGTTGGCCGCGGCCGTCGGGCCCTCCCGGCAGATCAGCAGCAGGGCCCGGTCGTCGTTGACGTCCTTGGCCACGGCCTCGATGAGGTGCCAGGCGGCGCCGTGGAAGCCGCCGGCGACGTAGCGGTCGGCCTCGCCGGTGAGGCGGTCGATGCCCTCGACGATGTCGCGGTCGGCGGTCTCCACCAGACCGTCGGTGAACAGCATCAGCACGTCACCCGGCCGCAGGGAGCCCTTCACCGGGTCGAACTGGGCGCCGTCGTACACGCCGAGGAGCGGGCCCTCGGCCGCCTTCTCCTCCCAGCGGCCGGTGCCGGCGCTGAGCTGGAGGCCCGGCGGGTGGCCGGCGGAGTAGAGCTCGTAGTCGCCGGAGTCCAGGTCGAGGACCAGGTGGATGGAGGTGGCGAAGCCCTCGTCCCAGTCCTGGCGCAGCAGATAGCCGTTGGCGGCGGGGAGGAAGGCGTGCGGCGGGAGGGAGCCCAGCAGACCGCCGAACGCGCCGGACAGGAGCAGGGCGCGGGAGCCCGCGTCCATGCCCTTGCCGGAGACGTCGGTGAGGACGACCTCGAGCGTACGGCCGCCGTTGGTGCGGGCCGCCACCACGAAGTCGCCGGAGAAGGACTGGCCGCCCGCCGGGCGCAGGGCCATCTCGCGGTGCCAGCCGTCCGGGAGGCCGGGCAGCTTGCTCTGCACCCGGATGCGTTCGCGCAGGTCGAACAGCATGGTGCCGCCGCGCCGCCAGGGGACGCCGACCCGGCTGCGGAACTGGGCCAGCAGCAGTCCGAAGAAACCGCAGGCCGCGACCACGAGCACCACGCCCGGGGTGACCCGGGAGGGTCCTTCCGTGTACGGGCCGAGGCGCACCGACTCCACGATCAGCGCCGTGGCCGACGCCGCGTACAGGCCGAGCAGGCTCGCGGGGCGCAGCAGCAGGCCGCCCACGACGACCGGCATGACCAGTGCGGCCGGTGAGAACCACACCGGGTTCACGAGCGTCGCCGTCGCGATCAGCGGGACGGTCAGGAGCAGGCCGGCCAGGGCGATCCAGTCCGAGCCGTCGCCGCGGAAGTAGTCCACGGCGGCTCGGCGCACGCCGACGCGGGCCCGGTGCCACTGCTTCTTCAACCGGGCCGTGAACGTCTCGGCTTCCGCGCGCCGCTCTCGTCCTGATGCCATTAGTTCGGGACCCTATCCATCGGACCAGCCCCTTGGCACGGGAGGTCCTACTTGTCCCCCGTCCGAGGGCCGACTTCACAGTGAACTTCACAGCGCGCCGCCGCGCCGCCGCCTGGGAGAAATTGGCTCGCTCGTCCCGCATTGCGCTGGTAGGCATGGCCCATGGCGACTGACGCGAGCGGCTCTTCGTCCGGCCTGCGGGTACTGGTGCGGGACGATTGGGACAAGTGGTACGACACCCTGCTCCGGGGCTTCGGCGGGGTGCCGGAGGCCGCCGAGGAGCGGGAGTTGTGGAACGCGCTGACCGAGTTCGACCGTTCCCTCGGTGTCTGGGACGGGGACGAGTGCGTGGGGACCGCGGGGGCGTTCAGCTTCCGGGTCACCGTGCCCGGCGGCGCGTCGGTGCCGGCCGCGGGCGTCACCATGGTCAGCGTGGCCGCCACGCACCGGCGGCGCGGGGTGCTGACGTCGATGATGCGGCGGCAGCTGGACGACGTCCGGGCCCTGGGTGAGCCGCTGGCCGTGCTGACGGCGTCGGAGCCGGCGATCTACGGCCGGTTCGGGTACGGCGCCGCCACGTGGCAGGTGAACGCCGAGATCGACACGGACCGGGTGCGGCTGTCGGTGCCGCCCGGCACCGACGAGGTACGCGTGCGGTACGCCGTGCCCGCCGATGTCCTCGACGCGTGCGAGGCGGTGTGCGCCCGGCTCGTTCCCCGGCGGCCCGGGATGCTGGCCCGGCTGCCCGGCTGGGAGCGGCTCGGGCTGCTCGACCCGGAGAGCGCGCGGGACGGGGCGTCGCCGCTGCAGTGCGTCGTCGCCGAGCGGGACGGGGAGACGGTCGGGTACGCGCGGTACCGCGTCAAGCCGGCCTGGGAGCCCGCCGGGCCGAACGGCTCGGTGATCCTGCAGGACTCGGCCGCGCTGGATCCCGCGGCGGACGCGGCGCTCTGGCGGTTCCTGTTCGGCATCGACCTGACGTCGACGCTGGTGGTGCGGGGGCGGCCGGTGGACGACACGTGGCAGTACCTGGTGTCCGACCCGCGGCGGTGCCGGCCTTGGGTGCGGGACTCGCTGTACGTCCGGCCGGTGGACGTGGGGGCCGCACTGGAGGCGCGGACGTACCAGGCGCCGGTGGATGTGGTGTTCGAGGTGGAGGACGCGTTCTGCCCCTGGAACGCGGGGCGTTGGCGGCTCAGCGGGGACGCGAAGGGCGCGTCCTGCGAGCGGACGTCGGACGCGGCGGATCTCGCGCTGTCGGTCCGGGAGTTGGGTGCGGCGTATCTCGGGGGCGTGTCGCTGGCCGCGTTGGCGGCGGCGGGGCGCGTGCGGGAGGTGCGGCGGGGGGCGCTGGCGGAGGCCTCGCCGGCGTTCGGCAGCGACGTGGCGCCGTGGTTGCAGCACGGGTTCTGAGGCCGGGGCGGTTCAGGGGGCTTGACGCCGGGACGCTTGGCGTCGGGGCGCTTGGCGTCGGAGGCGGTTCAAGCGCCGGGGGGTAGGCCGGGGTTCCGGGTGTTCGGCGGCGGGGCGTGGGGCGGTCAGCCGCGCTGGCAGGTCGGGCACCAGAAGAGGTTGCGGGCGGCGAGATCGGCGGTGCGGATCTCGCCGCCGCAGATGTGGCAGGGCTGGTTGGCCCTGCGGTAGACGTACACCTCGCCGCCGTGGTCGTCCACGCGGGGCGGGCGGCCCATCGCCTCCGGGGTGTGTTCCGGGCGGACGGTGTCGATGCGGTTGTTGCGGACGCCCTCGCGCATGAGGTCGACGAGGTCGGTCCAGATCGCGTGCCACTCGGCGGGGGTGATGTCCCTGCCGGGGCGGTACGGGTCGATGCGGTGCCGGAAGAGGACCTCCGCGCGGTAGACGTTTCCGACGCCGGCGATGACCTTCTGGTCCATGAGGAGGGCGGCGATCGTCGTACGGCTGCGGGTGATGCGGCGGTACGCGGTGTCCGGGTCGGCGTCGTCACGGAGGGGGTCGGGGCCGAGGCGGTCGTGTATCGCCTGCTTCTCCGGGGGCGTGATGAGGGCGCAGGTGGTGGGGCCGCGGAGGTCGACGTAGGTGGTGTCGTTGGCCAGGCGGAGGCGGACGGTGTCGGTGGGGGGCGGCTCGGGGGCCGGGCCGAAGGTGACCTTGCCGAAGAGGCCGAGGTGGATGTGGATCCAGTCGGTCGCGCGGAAGCCGAGGAAGAGGTGCTTGCCGTGGGCTTCGGTGTGGGTGAGTTCCGTGCCGGTGAGGAGGGTGGCGGCGGGGGTGAACTTGCCCTGGGGGCTGGTGGCGCGGGGGGTCGTGCCGAGGAAGGCGGTGGCGTAGTCCTGGGCCAGGCGGTGGATGGTGTGGCCTTCCGGCACGGTGCTCCCTGTTTTCGTACGGTTTTTGCCCACCCACCCGCCCGACACGGTCGGTTCAAGGGCTGAACTCCCCCGGGGCTCCGCCCCGGACCCCGAGACCTCGCCCACCCACCGCCCGACACGGCCGGACAAGAGGCCGGACCCATCCGGGGCTCCGCCCCGGGACCCCGGAGCCTCGCCCACCCACCGCCCGACACGGCCGGACAAGAGGCCGGCCCCAGCCGGGGCTCCGCCCCGGGACCCGGAACCTCGCCCACCCACCGCCCGACGCGGTCGGACGAGAGGCCAGGCTCATCCCGGGGCTCCGCCCCGGATCTGGAACCTGGTCCACCCACCCACCCGACGCGGTCGGACAAGGAGCCGGACCGAGCCCGGGGCTCCGCCCCGGACCCCGGCGGGGACTGCGTCCCCTGCACCCCTCTCGGGGTCGACGCCCCGCACCCGGACAGGCACTGCGAACCCTGCGCCCCTCCCGGGGCTCCACCAGGCGTGGTTCCTCAGCCGCTCACTGTCTCTACTGCTGGGGGTGGTGCGGCGGGATCGGAGGAAGATCGCCCGTCGTTTCGTACGTGGCGAGCATGTCGATCCGGCGAATGTGACGTTCGTCACCGGAGAACGGCGTGTTGAGGAACACCTCGACGAACTTCGTCGCCTCGTCCTGCGTGTGCATGCGCGCACCCACGGCGACCACGTTGGCGTTGTTGTGCTGCCGGCCGAGCGCCGCCGTCTCCTCGCTCCAGGCGAGGGCCGCGCGGACGCCCTTGACCTTGTTCGCGGCGATCTGCTCGCCGTTGCCGGAACCGCCGATGACGATGCCGAGGGCGTCGGAGTCCGCGGCCGTCCGCTCCGCGGCGCGGAGGCAGAAGGGCGGGTAGTCGTCCTGGGCGTCGTAGATGTGGGGGCCGCAGTCGACGGGGTCGTGACCCGCCTCCTTCAGCCACTCGACGAGGTGGTTCTTCAGTTCGTAGCCGGCATGGTCCGAGCCGAGGTACACGCGCATGGGGAGAGTGTGACACGGGTGTTTCGGGGAAGGCGCGCGGGGTGGCGCTCATGAAAACGTGAGGCGAATGTGAGCCCCATTACGGAAGCTCAGGAAAACCTCAAGTAACAATCTGGATTCAAAGGTTCTCCTACACGTTCGCCTCCGATTCACTGGACCGGCTCGTACACCGCTCGTACGAGCTCCCGTACCCCGTCATGCCGCGACACACCCCGTTCGTACGGCTCGTGCGGTTCCGTACGGAAGTACAGCCCCCGGCGCAAAGGAAATCCGTTCCATGACCTCGCAGCCGACGACGAAGACCCCCGAAAACGATCGCGAAGGCCCCGGAGAACCCGGGGCGCACGGCTCCGGGCTGCAGGCCGGGCTCAAGAACCGGCATCTGTCCATGATCGCCATCGGCGGTGTCATCGGGGCGGGCCTGTTTGTCGGGTCCAGCTCCGGTATCGCCACCGCCGGTCCCGGCATCCTGCTGTCGTACGCCCTCGTCGGCACGCTCGTGGTGCTGGTGATGCGGATGCTCGGTGAGATGTCGGCGGCCAACCCGACCTCCGGATCGTTCTCCGCGCACGCCGACCGGGCGCTCGGGCCCTGGGCCGGTTTCTCCATCGGCTGGCTGTACTGGTTCTTCTGGGTGGTCGTGCTGGCGGTCGAGGCGACCGCCGGAGCCGTGATCCTGGAGGGCTGGATACCGGCCGTGCCCCAGTGGGGCTGGGCGCTCATCGTGATGGTCGTGCTGACCGCCACCAACCTGGTCTCCGTCGGCTCCTACGGCGAGTTCGAGTTCTGGTTCGCCGGCATCAAGGTCGTCGCCATCGCCGCGTTCATCGTCATCGGCGGGCTCGCCGTCTTCGGGCTGCTGCCGGGCGTGGACAGCGAGCACGCCGGGCTGAGCAACCTCACCGAGCACGGTGGCTTCCTGCCCCACGGGGCCGGGGCGATCCTCACCGGTGTGCTGCTCGTCGTCTTCTCCTTCATGGGCAGCGAGATCGCGACCCTCGCGGCCGGCGAGTCGGAGAACCCGCGGCAGGCCGTCACCAAGGCCACCAACAGCATCATCTGGCGCGTCGCCGTCTTCTACCTCGGTTCGATCTTCGTCGTGGTGGCGCTGCTGCCGTGGGACAGCAAGTCCATCACCAAGGACGGCTCCTACGTCGCCGCGCTCGACTCCCTCGGCATTCCGCACGCCGGTCAGATCATGAACTTCATCGTGCTGACCTCGGTGCTGTCCTGTCTCAACTCCGGTCTCTACACCGCCTCCCGCATGGCCTTCTCGCTCGGCCAGCGCGGGGACGCGCCGAAGTCCTTCGCCCGCACGACCTCCAACGGCGTGCCGCGCACGGCGATCCTCGCGTCCGTCGCGTTCGGCTTCGTCGCCGTCTTCTTCAACTACAAGTTCCCGGACTCGGTCTTCCTCTTCCTGGTGAACTCCAGTGGCGCGGTCGCCCTGTTCGTGTGGCTGGTGATCTGCTTCTCCCAGCTGCGCATGCGGAAGATCATCAAGGCCGAGGCGCCGGAGAAGCTCGTCGTGAAGATGTGGCTGTACCCGTATCTGACCTGGGCCACGGCCGCGCTGATCGTGTTCATCCTCGGTTACATGCTCACCGACACCGAGCACGACGGGCGCTCCACCATCCTGCTGTCGCTGCTCGTCGCGGCGGTGGTGCTCGTCATCGCCTTCGTGAAGGAGAAGCTGCGCGGGGGGCGGCGGGCCGCCGCCGACGCCGACGCCGACGCCGTCGAGACCCGGGACGAGGTCTCGACCGGCTGAGCCCCCGAGGCGCTTCCCGTTCCCGGTGAACGGGTGGGCCTGCGGCGCGTGTTGCCCTCCGGGGCGCGCGCCGCGGGCCCTTTTTCGTTGCCCTACAGCACCGTGAAGCTGTCCTTGACCTTCTCGTACGTGCGCAGGGCCTGGGTTTCGATGCCGGAGTCGTACCAGGTGTTGACCTGGTACGACTTGCCCTTGACGTTGAAGCCGAGCAGGTGGGCGTGCCAGTGGACGCCCTCCAGCGTGAAGGTGTACTCCCAGACCACCGCCGGGTGCCCGCGGAACGTCGTCTCCTCCAGGCGGATCTTGCGGTAGTCCTGGCCCTGGTGGGCGTTGCGCTCCGAGGTCTGCCAGGTCTCCAGCAGGTCGCCCCGGGCGAGGGAGGACTTGCCGACCAGTTCCTGCGTGCCGTCCGGGGAGGTGTAGTGCACCTCCGCGCCCGTCTTCACGTCCCGCCGCCAGCCGTCGGGGGTGGCCCAGGCGAAGCCGCCCGCCTCCCGGTGGGTGCCGGGCGGGAGGCTCTGCGGCCTGGCCGTGCCCTCGACGGTGGGTGAGGGGGTGGGGGACGCGGACGCCGAGGAGCCGGCGCGGGTGTCGTCGCCGCCCGGCGAGCCGGATGACGTCGCCAGCAGGATCCCTACGACGGCACCGGCGGTCGCGACGGTGGTCGCCGCGGCGACGAGTACCTTGCGGCGGTGGCGACGGGCTCCGGGGCGGGGCCGGAGCGTGGTGGGGCCGGGGAGTTCGCCCGGGGGCACGGGGGCGGGTTCCGGTGCCGGCGTGGCGTGGGGGCGGCGTTCGGTCTCCGTCCGCGCGCGGGTGAGCGAGACGGGGCTGCTCGTGTCGGGGTGAGTGGTGGTGGTGGTGGGGGCGCTGCTTCCGGCCGGGGCTCCGGCCGGAGTCCCGGCCGGGCGGGTGTGTGCGGTGGCTTTCGCGTGTGCGGTGGCTTTCGCGTGTGCCGTGAGGGGTGTGGGGCCTCCCGGGTGTCCGCGGGGCGTCGGCTCCGGGACCGGCGCGGGCCGGCGGGGGTCCGGTGGGGCGGGGGGTCGGGAGTCCTGCGGGGGCGTGGCCGGGGGTGCTGCCGTCTGCTGGACAGGCCCTTCGCGCAGGGGGTGTTGGCCGGGTTGGTCGGGTACGGCTTGGCTGCCGCGTACGCTCTCGGGCCGGGGCTCGGGATTCGGGTCAGACACAGGCTCCGGCTCCGGCTCCGGCTCCGGTACGAGCTGGGACTCCGGTACAGGCCCCGCCTCCGGCGCCCCCACCACCACCGTGGGTGTCGGTGACGGGAACGCCAACGGTTCCAGGGCCGTTTCCAGGTCCTCCAGGGTCGGGCGGGTCGACGGGTCCTTCTCCAGCAGGGCCGTGAGGATCTCGCGCAACGGCCCGGGCGCGGCGGGGAGTTCGGGCTCCTCGTAGAGGACCGCGTGCAGGGTCGCCAGCGTGGTGTCGCGGGAGAAGGGGGAGCGGCCGCCCAGGGCCGCGCAGAGCGTCGCGCCGAGGGACCAGATGTCGGACGGCGGGCCCTGCGGGCGGCCGGAGATGCGCTCGGGGGCCATGTAGTCGGGTGAGCCGACCAGCATCCCGACCATCGTCAGCGCCTTGGCGTCCTGGATCGCGGCGATCCCGAAGTCCGTGAGGACGACCCGCCGTCCCCTGCCGAAGCCCTCGCCGCCGCGTCCGGGTACGGCCGGCCGGCGCGCCTCCTCCACCAGGACGTTCCCGGGCTTGATGTCCCGGTGCAGGACACCCCGCGCGTGGACCTGCCGCAGCGCCGCGACCAGACCGAGCCCGATCCGGGCCGTCTCGCAGGGGCCGAGGGGCCCCTCCTCCGCGAGGATCCGCTCCAGGGAGCGGCCCGCCACCAACTCCATGACGATCCACAGGCGTTCGCCCTCGTCGACCACGTCGTAGATCCGTACGACGTTGGGGTGGTCGATCCGGGCCGTGGCCCTGGCCTCGCGCAGGGTGCGTTCGCGCCGCGTCCTGCTGTCCTCCGCGTCGTGACCGTCGATTCGCATTTCCTTGACGGCGACCTGCCGGTCGAGTATTTCGTCGGCGGCCCGCCACACCCGCCCCATTCCCCCCTGACCGATACTCTCGACCAACCGATAGCGCCCCGTCACCAATATCCCTGGAACACCGCCGCCGTTCGCATTCCCCGGCAATTCGCTGCACCCCCTCCACGACGCCGCGACCGCCTCCAGTGAAACACAACGGTCACACTTCGCGCCGCACCAGGATAGTGCGGCGAAATCTTGTGGTACCTCTTTCAGTGCTGCGAATTCAGGCGCAGCCCAGGGGGACGCAAGGGGGGCGAACATGAGTTCTCGTCGTACGACGGGGGTCGCGGGATCGCTGGTCGTGGCATCTTTCTCGGCGGCGGTGATGCTGTCCGGCACCGCCGCCGCGGAAGACGAAGGCCCGGCGAGCGGCAAGGGCGGAAAGGCCGTGGACGAGGCACCGGCGGGAGTGCGATTGACGACGCTGCTGCCGGAGAAGATCTCGGTCGACAACGGTTCCGAGAAGACGGCCATTACCGCCACGGTGAAGAACGAGGGAAGCAAGGACAGCGGGAAGATCAGGCTTTGGGTCGTCGGTTTCGACGGGCTCACGGTCAAGAACGTCCAGGGCTGTTCCCGGATAGCCGAGAACAATCTTCCGGAGGGTTCGAACAGCGGTTTCAACTGTCCCATCGACAATCTCCCCGCCGGCGAGTCGAAGTCGTACGCCGTCGACGCGACGTACGACCTGGGCAAGACCGGGAAGATCTGTCTGCCCGTTCAGACGGGCGACGGCAAGAAGACGTTCTGGCAGCAGGGCCCGGTGCCGTTCGGCACGACGAACCCGTCACCGAACGCCCCCGCCACGCCCCTGCTGCTCGGTACGGACAACAAGCCGGTGTCCCCGGGCCGCAAGGAGCTGCCGAAGACCGGTCCGGCCCGTGATGTGCTGCCGCTGGGCGCGGTCGGCGCGTCGCTGCTCGCGGCGGGCGCGGCCGGACTGTGGTGGTCGCAGCGGCGGCGGCCGGCACCGCAGGAGGGCTGAACGCGAGAGGCCCGCCGGGGAAGGGTCCCGGCGGGCCTCTCGTCGAGAACGCGGACGGCTAGCGCTTGTTGACGAACTTCCAGGCCGACGGCAGCACGCCCATCGCCAGCGCCGCCTTCAGCGCGTCGCCGATCAGGAACGGCGTGAGGCCGGCCGCGATCGCGGCGGTGGCGGACATGCCGGTGGCGAGCGCCAGGTAGGGCACGCCGATCGCGTAGATGATCGCCTCGCCCACGAGCATCGTGCCGGCCATGCGCCACACCGAGCGGTCGGCGCCGCGGCGGGCCAGGGCGCCCACGACGGTCGAGGCGAGGATCATGCCGAGGATGTAGCCGAAGGAGGGGGCGACGCCGGAGGAGGCGCCCGCGAACCACGGCACGCCGGCGATGCCCGCCACCGCGTACAGCGCCAGCGCGAGGAAGCCGCGGCCGGCGCCGAGGGACGTGCCGACGAGCAGCGCGGCGAAGGTCTGGCCGGTCACCGGCACCGGGGAGCCCGGCACGGGCACGGAGATCTGGGCGGCGAGGCCGGTGAGCGCGGCGCCGCCGAGCACGAGGGCCGCGTCCCGGACACGGGAGGCGGGGAGCAGGTCGGCGAGGACCTGTCCGGTGCGGGCGGACGTGGCGGCAGCGGTGCTCATGGGGACTCCGCGAGGGTGAGGGCCGGTCGGGACACGGTGACGCTATCCCAGCGCCCTCGTCCCGATCACCGTCAGCGGTCGACAAAGGCGCGAACACGCGTTTGGTTGGCTCCGGACAAAGGGTGGGGGTTACACCGAGTACGGAGTGACGCCGGTCACGGAGGCAGGGAGGCTTCGCTCACGCGGCGCGCGGACAGGCGGACTGTAGGGTTTCGCCAAAGGCATCCAGGCCGGGTGCATCACGGCGTCCGCGCCGGGTGCACACCCTCCGTCCCCGGGGCCTCACGGGGTGCGCTCCCTGCGTCCGCATGCTGGACAGACGTCCCTCCCGGGCGAGGGGACCGCCCAGACTGGCGGCGTTTTTGCCCTCGTACGCCCTCACGCATTGGACGAGCCGCGCCCATGCCCAGCACCACCACCGGGACGTCGCCCAGCACGGACGACGTCTTCCTCTCCCACGGCCTGAAGCAGCGCCACCTGTCGATGATCGCCCTCGGCGGGGTGATCGGCGCGGGTCTGTTCGTCGGCTCCGGCGCGGGTATCGCCGCGGCCGGACCGTCGATCGTGGTCGCCTACGCCCTCTCCGGTCTCCTCGTGATGCTGGTGATGCGGATGCTCGGCGAGATGTCGGCCGCGTATCCGTCGTCGGGCTCGTTCTCGGCGCATGCCGAGCGGGCGATCGGCCCGTGGGCCGGATTCACCGCCGGCTGGTCCTTCTGGGTGCTCCTGTGCACGGCCGTCGGCCTGGAGGGCATCGGTGCCGCGAAGATCGTCAGCGGCTGGCTGCCGGGCACGCCGGAGTGGGCGTGGGTGGCGCTGTTCATGGTGGTCTTCTGCGGCACGAACCTCGCGGCGGTGAAGAACTTCGGCGAGTTCGAGTTCTGGTTCGCGGCGCTGAAGGTCGGCGCGATCACCCTCTTCCTGGCGCTCGGCGTCCTGGCGATCCTCGGCATCCTGCCCGGCACGGACTCGCCCGGCGCGGGCAACCTCACGGACTTCCTGCCCAACGGCGGCGAGGGCCTGGTCATCGGCCTGCTCGCGTCGGTCTTCGCCTACGGCGGCCTGGAGACGGTCACCATCGCGGCGGCCGAGTCGGAGAACCCGGTCAAGGGCGTGGCGAGCGCGGTCCGCACGGCGATGTGGCGCATCGCGCTGTTCTACGTCGGCTCGATGGCGGTCATCGTCACGCTGGTGCCGTGGGACTCCAAGGAGGTCGTCGAGAAGGGCCCGTACGTCGCCGCCCTGGACGAGCTCGGCATCCCGGGCGCCGGCCAGCTGATGAACGTGGTCGTGCTGGTGGCCCTGCTGTCCGCGATGAACGCCAACATCTACGGCGCCTCGCGCATCGCCTACTCGCTGGTGGAGCGCGGCCAGGGCCCGAAGCGGCTGGGCCGGGTCTCGGGCGGGGTGCCGCGGATCGCCGTCCTGGCGTCGTCCGTCTTCGGTTTCCTGTGCGTGCTGCTGAGCTACTGGCGGCCGGACGACGTCTTCCCCTGGCTGCTGAACATGATCGGTGCGGTGATCCTGGTCGTCTGGATCTTCATCGCCGTCTCACAGCTGCGGCTGCGGCGCCGGCTGGAGCGCGAGGAGCCCGGGAAGCTGGTCGTGCGGATGTGGGCGTTCCCGTGGCTGACGTGGGTGGCGCTGGCCGGCATGGCCGCCGTCTTCGTCCTGATGGCCCGGGAGCCGGACACGCGGGTGCAGTTGTACTCGACGGGCGGGATGACGCTGGCCCTGGCGGCCGTCGGTTTCGCCTGGCAGAAGGCGCGCGCCCGGCGGTAGCACCCCCGACGGCGAGCAGGCCCCCGCGACACACGCGGGGGCCTTTCGCATGCCCTGAGCACCCCACCCGTTCTCTTGCTGCTAGCGTGCACTTGCAAGTAAGTTGCAATAAGAGGTTCGAAGGGGTCCTGCCATGCCGGTCTACACGCTGCCCGACCTGCCCTACGACTACTCCGCGCTCGCCCCCGTGATCAGCCCCGAGATCATCGAGCTGCACCACGACAAGCACCACGCGGCCTATGTGAAAGGCGCCAACGACACGCTGGAGCAGCTCGCCGAGGCGCGGGACAAGGAGTCGTGGGGGTCGGTCAACGGGCTGGAGAAGAACCTGGCCTTCCACCTCTCCGGGCACATCCTGCACAGCATCTACTGGCAGAACATGACCGGCCCGAAGGACGGCGGCGGTGAGCCGCTGGCCCAGGACGGCGTGGGTGAGCTGGCCGACGCGATCACCGAGTCCTTCGGCTCCTTCTCGAACTTCAAGGCGCAGCTGTCCAAGGCCTCCGCGACCACCCAGGGCTCGGGCTGGGGCGTGCTCGCCTACGAGCCGCTGAGCGGCCGGCTGATCGTGGAGCAGGTCTACGACCACCAGGGCAACGTGGGCCAGGCCGCCACCCCGATCCTGGTCTTCGACGCCTGGGAGCACGCCTTCTACCTGCAGTACCGCAACCAGAAGGTGGACTTCATCGAGGCGATGTGGCAGGTCGTCAACTGGCAGGACGTGGCCCGGCGTTACGAGGCCGCCAGGTCCCGGGCGGACGTGCTGCTGCTCGCCCCCTGAGGCCCCGAGGCCCTGAGGTCTCCTGTGGAGCGTCCTGCCTCGTGATCGTCTTCTCACCCTTCACGTACGGCAGGCGGAAAGAGGGAAACCCCCGCGAGGACATGACTCGCGGGGGTTTTCCGTGCGCGGGGGCGGTCAGGGCTTGCGGCCCAGCCCTCCGTGCTGGCCGATCGGTTCCGTCGGGCCGCCCGGCTCGGGGTGCCACAGCGGGACCGAGACCACGCCGGGCTCCACCAGCTCGAGGCCTTCGAAGTACGCCTCGATCTGCTCCACCGGCCGCAGGAAGTACGGCACGGCGCCCGTCTCGTTGTAGGCGTCCTGCGCCTGCTCGTAGGCCGGGTCGGTGCCGCGCGAGCCCTCGTTGAGGGAGAGGTAGCTGCCGGAGGGCAGGCCGGCCATCAGGCGGCGGACCAGGTCACGGGCCTGCTCGTAGTCGGCCACGTGGCCGAGGATGCCGCTGAGGATCAGGGCGGTGGGGCGGGTGAGGTCGAGGGTCTTCCCGGCGGCCGCGAGGATCTCCTCGGGCTCGTAGAGGCTGATGGGCTCGTACGCCGTCGCGCCCTCGGGGGTGGAGGTGAGCAGGGCGCGGGCGTGGGCGAGGACCAGCGGGTCGTTGTCGACGTAGACGATCCGCGACTCGGGGGCGAGCCGCTGGGCGACCTCATGGGTGTTGTCGACGGTCGGCAGGCCCGTGCCGACGTCGAGGAACTGCCGTACGCCCGCCTCCCGCACGAGGTGGCGGATGCTCCGGCCGAGGAAGGCGCGGCTGCCGCGGGCGATGGTGACGATGCCGGGGAAGACGGCGGTGTAGGCGTCACCGGCCGCCTCGTCCACCGGGTAGTTGTCCTTGCCGCCCAGCCAGTAGTTCCAGATCCGGGCCGAGTGCGGCACCGACGTGTCGATCTGCGTCATGGGCTCATAGTGCTACGGCAGGTCCGGGTCGCACGGCACATTGAGTGAGAGGAGTGCGGCGGAACCGTCGGGGTTCATGCGCAGTTCGCTGATCGCCGCGTTCCGCAACCGCGGGAGCACTCTGCGGTACTCCCGGGCCGGGATCGACAGCAGCGTGCACAGCACCAGGCGCAGCAGGGTGTTGTGGGCGACGACCAGGACGCGGCCGCCGGAGTGGGCGGCGGCGATGCCGCGCAGGGCGCGGACGCCCCGGGCCGCTGCCGCCGTCGGGTCCTCGGCGCCGGGAAAGGAGTGCGCCACCGGGTCGGCGCGGTAGGCCGCGGCCCACTCCGGGTCCTCCGTCTCGAACTCGGCGAGCGTGCGGCCCTCGACCACCCCGAAGTCGCATTCGCGCAGGCCGGGTTCGCGCTGCGGGGTGAGGCCGAGGGAGCGGCAGGCGGGCTCGGCGGTGGCGACGGCCCGGGACAGCGGGGACGTCCAGATCGCGTCGACGGGACGGGCGGCGGCCCACCGTCCGAGGGCCTCGGCCTGGGCTCGGCCGGTATCTGTGAGGGCGATGTCGCTGATGCCGGCGTAGCGGTTCTCGGCGTGCCAGACGGTCTGTCCGTGGCGGGCCAGCAGGAGGGTGGTGGTCATGACTCCCCAGTGTCCTGGTGCAGGCGGGTGCGGGCGTGGTCGGCGACCGGCGCGGGCAGCCAGCCGCGGTCCCCGAGGGCGTCGAGGAGGCGGGCGTACGGCTCGGCGAAGGCCGCCGTGCGGTCGGGGCGGGGTTCGAGGACGGTCCGGACGCGGACCATGCGCTCGGCGACGTCCGCGGCCGCCTCGGCGCCCGACGCCCCGTACGCGGCCAGAGCGGCCATGCCCAGGGCGGGTTCGGTCTGTTCGGGGACGCGGGCCGGGCGGCCGAGGATGTCGGCGCGCAGCTGGTTCCAGTAGGGGCTGCGCGCGCCGCCGCCCGTGAAGGTGAGCGGGCCGTCGAGGGGCGCGCCGAGGTGGTGGAGGTAGTCCAGGCACAGGCGTTCCGCGAAGCCGACGCCCTGGAGCAGCGCGGCCCACCGGTCGGCGTCGTCGGCGGGCTCGCCGAGGAGGAGGGGCGTGGCCTCCGGGGCCCGGAACGGGAACCGCTCCCCCGGTGAGACGAGGGGGTAGGCGACCGCGCCCGACGGCTCGAAGGCCCGGGCCCGCTCGTCCATCGCGGCGGGGTCGGCGTCCGGGAAGTGCGCCGCGAGGGCCCCGGCCCCGACGCTGGACGCCCCGCCGGGCAGCCAGGTGCCGTCGGGGGCGCGGTGGTTGTAGACCACGCCGGTGGGATCGCGGACCGGGTCGCGGGCCGCTCCCTTCAGCACGAGCGTGGTGCCGAGCACCGAGTTCCAGGAGCCGGGCCGCAGGGCGCCCGAGGCGATCTGGGCCGCGCAGCCGTCGGTCATCCCGGCGAGCACCGGGGTGCCGGCGGGGATGCCGGTGGCGTCGGCGGCGGCCGGGCAGACCTCGCCCAGGCGGGTGCCCGGGCGTACGACGTCGGGCAACAGGCCGTCGGGGACGCCCAGCCGGACCAGGGCGGCCTCCGGCCAGGTGTCGTGGTCCAGGTCGTAGCCCGTCTTGAGGGCGTGGCTGGAGTCGGCCGGGGGCGGTGCCCCGATGAGGCGGGTGACGACGAGGTCGGGCTGGTGGGCGAGCCGGAGGCCGGGGCCGTACTCCTCCAGCAGCCACAGCGCCTTCGGCAGCGCCCAGGTGTCCTGGACCGCGAGCCCGGCTTCCCGCGCCCGCGCCGCCTCCGCCTTCGCGCGCCCGTCGTCGTACATGAGGGCGGGGCTCACGGGACGGCCCGAGCCGTCCGTCAGCAGCACCGTGCCGGAGGTGCCGCACACCGCGAGTCCGCCGACCGGCGTGCCGGGGGGCGCGGAGCCGAGCGCCGCCCGGCACGCCGTGCACAGCGCCTGCCACCACCGCACCGGGTCCTGCTCGTGCCGCACCCCCTCGCGCCGCCCGGTCAGCGGGGCCGAGCCGCTGCCGAGGACCGTGCCGTCGGCGGTGACGAACAGCGCGCGGACGCTCTGCGTGCCCAGGTCGATCCCCAGCCAGCCCGCACCCTCGTCCGCGCCGTTGTTCACCATCCGGAACCTCCCACGCCGTCGCAGCCGGATCTGTGAACTTCTCACTGTGCCCCGATATTTTCCCGTGCGCGAGGGATTGACGCCCAACTTCAGCCGATCCACCCTCTGTTAACGAGTCGACTCGACGTGTTAACCAGGCTCCACGCGGAGGTACGGATGGACACGCACGTGCACGACCGCCGGCGCTTCCTCGCCCTCGCCGCCGGGGCCGCAGCCGCCCCGCTGCTCACGGCCTGCGGCGCCGGTTTCGGCGGGAACGACAGCAAGGGCGACGGGTCCGCCGCCGACGACATCACCGGCTCCTTCGACTGGAAGCGGGAGAAGGGCACCACCGTCAAGGCGCTGCTCAACAAGCACCCGTACACGGACGCCCTCATCGCCGACCTGAAGTCCTTCACCGCGCGGACCGGCATCAAGGTCGAGTACGACGTGTTCCCCGAGGACAACTACTTCGACAAGCTCACCGTCGACCTGTCCAGCGGGCGTGCCTCCTACGACGTCTTCATGCTCGGCGCGTACATGGTGTGGCAGTACGGGCCGCCGGGCTGGCTGGAGGACCTGGGGCCCTGGATGCGCAACTCCGCCGCGACGGGCGCCGAGTGGGACCAGGCGGACTTCTTCCCGAACCTGCTCCAGGCCGACCAGTGGTCGCTGAAGGCGGGCGCGCCGCTGGGCCAGGGCGGGCAGTACGCGCTGCCGTGGGGCTGGGAGACGAACGTCGTCGCCTACAACACCGAGGTGTTCGCCAAGCTCGGCCTGAAACCCGCCGAGTCCTTCGACGAGCTGGTCGAACTCGCCGGCACCATCAAGCAGCGGGCGCCGGACGCGGGCTTCGACGGCATGTACGGGATCGCCGTGCGCGGGTCCCGGAGCTGGGCCACCATCCACCCCGGCTTCATGACGATGTACGCCCGCAACGGCCTGAAGGACTTCACGGTCGACGGCGGGAAGCTGACGCCCGTCATGAACAGCTCCGATGCCGTCGCCTTCACCGAGGACTGGGCCGGCATGGTCAAGCGGGGCGGGCCGCCCTCCTGGACCTCGTACACCTGGTACCAGTGCTCCAGCGACCTCGGCGCGAAGAAGGCCGGGATGCTGTTCGACGCGGACACGGCCGCCTACTTCCAGGCGGTGAAGGGCGCGAGCCCCGCCTCCGGGAAGATCGCCTTCCACCCCGGTCCGAAGGGACCGGACGGGTCCCTCGCCACCAACATGTGGATCTGGTCGCTCGGCATGAACGCCAAGAGCAAGAAGAAGAGCGCCAGTTGGCTGTTCCTGCAGTGGGCCACCGGCAAGGAGCACCTGCGCAAGAGCGCGATCACCCACAACCACATCGACCCGGTGCGCAAGTCCGTCGCCGAGGACGCCGCGTACAAGGACAAGATGCGGCACCTGCCCGGTTTCCTGGAGACCTTCGAGACGGTCGTCGACCAGACGAAGATCCAGTTCACCCCGCAGGCGCAGTTCTTCGACGCGACGACCAGCTGGGCGGCGGCCCTCCAGGAGATCTACGGCGGCAAGGGCGCGCAGTCGGTGCTGGACGGGCTGGCGGACGACCTCGCCGGCAAGGTGGGCTAGCGATGCGGCTCGCGCTGCGCCCGTACCTCCTGATCGTCCCGGCCCTGCTGCTCACCTGCGGGATCCTCTACCCCTTCGGGCTCGGCCTGTACTACACGCTGTTCGACTTCTCGGCGAGCAAACCGCAGCCGGACATGGTGCGGTTCGAGAACTACAGAGCCGTCTTCACCCAGGAGGCGTTCTGGAACTCGGCGTGGGTGACCGTGCTGTACGCGGTCGGGGCCGCGCTCGCGGAGACCGTGCTCGGCGTGGCCGTCGCCCTGCTGCTGCACCGCTCGACGCTCGTCGGCCGGGTCCTGGAGAAGATCCTGATCCTGCCGCTGATGATCGCGCCGGTGATCGCGGCGATCATCTGGAAGCTGATGCTCCAGCCGTCGGTGGGGGTCGTGAACTACCTGCTCAGGCCGTTCGGTCTGGGCGGGGTGCAGTGGACCGACACCCCGACGGGCGCCCTGCTGTCGTCGATCGCCGTGGACGTGTGGGTGTACACGCCGTTCGTGGCGATCCTCGCCCTGGCCGGTCTGCGGTCGCTGCCCGCCTCCCCGTTCGAGGCGGCGGCCGTGGACGGCGCGGGGTGGTGGTACACCTTCCGCCGGCTGACGCTGCCGATGCTGTGGCCGTACGTGCTGGTCGCGGTGATCTTCCGGTTCATGGACTCGCTGAAGGTGTTCGACATCATCTACGCCCTGACCGAGGGCGGGCCGGGCGACTCGACCGTCGTGCTCCAGATCCGGGCGTACCTGGAGGCCATCCGCTTCCAGCGGTACTCCTTCGGGATCTCCTACACGATCGTGCTGTGGGCCGTGGTGTACCTGGCCGCGATGGTGCTGGTGAAGCACCTGGGGAAGATCCAGCGGAAGGCCGCGGAGGTGACCACATGAGGAAACGCCTGGGGGGATGGCTGTGCGACGCCGCCCTCGTCCTCTACTTCGTCTTCGCGCTGTTCCCGATCGCCTGGATGGTGATCCTGTCGCTGAAGCCGGCGGACCAACTGTTCTCCACCTACTTCTCCTTCTCCCCCACCCTCGACGGCTACCGGACGGTGCTCGGCGACAGCGAGGGCATCCCGTTCGTGCGGTTCTTCGTCAACAGCCTGGTGGTGTCGGTGGGGGCGGTCGTGCTGTCGCTGGTGGTGGGGCTGCCGGCGGCGTACGCCTCGGCCCGGTGGCGGTTCAAGGGCTCCGAGAACCTGATGTTCACGCTGCTGTCGTTCCGCTTCGCGCCCGAACTGACCGTCATCATCCCGCTGTTCGTGCTGTACCAGAAGCTCGGCCTGTTCGACACGTACGTCGGCATGGTGTGGGTGCTGCAACTGGTGACGCTGCCGCTGATCGTGTGGATCATGCGGTCGTACTTCGCCGACCTCACCCCGGAGCTGGAGCAGGCGGCCCTGCTGGACGGCTACACCCGCAAGCAGGCCTTCTTCAAGGTGGCCCTGCCGCTGGTCAAGCCGGGCATCGCGGCCGTGTCGCTGCTGGCGTTCATCTTCGCCTGGAACAACTTCGTCTTCCCGCTGATCCTCACCTCCAACGAGGCCCAGACGGTGACCGTGGGCGCCCTGTCGTTCCTCGGCGGGGACCGGCCCAAGTACAACCTCACGGCCGCCGCCGCGCTGGTGTCCGTCGTCCCGCCGCTGCTGCTGGCGCTGACGATCCAGCGCTACCTGGTGCGGGGCCTGTCCTTCGGGGCGGTGAAGTCATGATCCGGCTCAGCGGGATCCGCAAGGCGTACGGGAAGACCGTCGCGCTCGACGGGCTCGAACTGGAGGTGCGCGAGGGCGAGTTCTTCTGCCTGCTCGGGCCGTCCGGCGCGGGCAAGACCACGACCCTGAAGACCGTCGCCGGACTCGAACAGCCCGACGCGGGCACGGTCGCGCTCGACGGCGCGGACATGCGGGGCGTCGAGCCCTACGACCGGGGCGTGGCGATGTGCTTCGAGAGCTACGCCCTCTACCCGCACCGCTCGGCCTACGACAACCTCGCCTCGCCGCTGCGCTCGCCCCGGCACCGGATGCCCGCCGCCGAGGCCCGGCAGCGGATCGGCGCGATCGCCGAACTGCTGGGCATCTCCGGGCTGCTGGACCGGCCCGTGGGCCGGCTGTCCAACGGGCAGCGGCAGCGCGTCGCCCTCGGCCGAGTGCTGGTGCGTCCCGCCCGGGCCTTCCTGCTCGACGAGCCGCTCTCCCACCTCGACGCCAAGCTCCGCCAGCAGATGCGGGCCGAGCTGAAGGCCATCGGGGCCGTGCAGCACACCACCACCCTGTACGTCACCCACGACTCGGTGGAGGCGCTGGCGCTCGGTGACCGGATCGGGGTCATCAGGGAGGGCCGGATCGTGCAGACGGGCACGCGGGAGGAGATCTGGTACGAGCCGTACGACACCGAGGTCGCGCGGGCCTTCGGCCGGCCCCGGATCAACCTGCTGCCGGGCGTGGTGACGGAGGGCGGCGTGCGCTCGGACGGCGGTGTGGAACTGCCGGTCCGGGCCCGGGCCGCACCGGGCACGGAGGTACTGGTGGGTCTGCGGCCCCGGGACATCGCCCTGCACGGCGGGGAGGGACACGAACTGACCGGGACCGTGTACGTCACCGAGGTGCTCGGCCGGTCCGTCGAGGTCACCGTCCGGCTCGGCACCGGGGAGCAGCGGGTGTCGCTCGTGGCCCCCCGGGCCGACGCGGCGCGCCTTCGTCCGGACGATCCGGTACGGCTCGTGGTCCGGCCTGAGAACCTGCTGCTGTTCGAGGCCGACCGGCCGGAACGACCGGGACGACGGATAGAGACACAGCCATGAGCAGCAGCAGTGGTGGACAGCAGGGGCCCGCGGCGCGGCAGGCCGCCATGGCCGAGCGGGTGCTGGCCGACGGTTCGGCGACGGCGGCGGAGCTGGCCGAGCGGTTCGGCGTGAGCCTGATGACCATCCACCGGGACCTGGACGAGCTCGAACGGCAGGGCATCGTACGGAAGTTCCGGGGCGGGGTGACCGCGCAGCCCTCGGGGGTCTTCGAGTCGAACGTGCAGTACCGGCTGAAGACCATGCGGGCCGAGAAGGCCGCGGTCGCCGAGCGGGCGCTGCGGATGGTCGAGCCCGGCATGGCGATCCTGCTGGACGACTCCACGTCGACCCTGGAGATAGCCAGGCGGCTGCGCACGGGCGAGGTGACACCGCTGACGGTCGTCACCAACTTCCTGGAGGCCATCAATCTGCTCGCCGACCAGCGGGGCATCCACCTGATGGCCCTCGGCGGCGACTACGACCCGCTGCACTCCTCGTTCCTCGGGGTGTCGTGCGTGGAGGCGGTCGAGCAGCTGCGGGTGGACGTGTGCTTCGCGTCGACGTCGGCCGTGCACGGGGGTTACGCGTACCACCAGGAGCAGCACATCGTGTCCGTGAAGCGGGCGATGCTCGACGCGGCCGCCCGGAACGTCCTGCTGATCGACCACACCAAGCTCGGCCGGGTCGCCCTGCACCGGGTCGTCCCGCTGTCCCGCTTCGACACGGTCCTCGTCGACGACGGGGCGTCGGCGGAGGCACTGCGAGACCTGGACGAGCACAAGGTCCGCTACGAGGTTTGCGCGACGAAGGGCAGCCATGACGGGTACGGGACTGGAGCTACGTGAGCTGCGCAAGACCTACCGGTCGCGCGGGCGGCCGTCGGTGGACGCCGTACGCGGCATCGACCTGACCCTGCGCTCCGGGGAGCTGCTCGGGCTGCTCGGGCCCTCCGGCTGCGGCAAGTCGACGACCCTGCGGATGATCGCCGGGCTGGAGTCCGTCACCGGCGGGGACATCCTCGTCGGCGGGGCGTCGGTCGTCGAACGGCCCGCCCAGCAGCGGAACATCGGGGTGGCGTTCGAGAACTACGCGCTGTACCCGCCGCTGTCGGTCGCGGAGAACCTGGCGTTCGGGCTGAAGGCCCGGCGGAAGGCGGCCCGCGGTTCCAGAGGTGACGTCGAGCGCAGGGTGAAGGACATCGCCGAGCGGGTGGGCCTGACCGACCTCCTCGACGCCCGCCCGGCCGGCCTGTCCAGCGGCCAGAAGCAGCGCGTCTCCCTGGCCCGGGCCCTGATCCGGGAGCCGGACGTGCTGCTCCTCGACGAGCCGCTGTCCCACCTGGACGCGGCCCAGCGGGACACCACCCGCCGTGAACTCAAGCGCATCCAGAAGGATCTCGGCCACACCACCATCCTGGTCACCCACGACCAGGAGGAGGCCCTCTCCCTCGCCGACCGGATCGCCGTGATGAAGGACGGCGTCATCCAGCAGCTCGGCACCCCCTACGAGATCTACGACAGCCCGGCCAACGTCTTCGTCGCGGACTTCGTCGGCGAGCCCGCGATCACCCTGCTGCCCGGCATCGCCGACGGCGACGGCCACGCCCGCCTCTCCGAGGCGGTGCGGATCGCCCTGCCCGTGCCGGTGGAGCGGGGCCGTGAGGTGGTGGTCGGCGTCCGCCCGGAGGACGTCCGGCTCACCGCCGAGGGCGGGCTGCCCGCCCGGGTCGTCGCCCACGAACCCCTGCTGGAGTCGGGCCTGGCGACCGTCGCCCTGGACGGGGTGGAACGCCACCTGGTGGTCCTCACCGCCCCGGAGGTCCGGCTCGCCCACGACGACCGGGTCCGGGTCGCCGCGGACCCCGCACACACCCATGTCTTCGACGCCGAGACGGGAGACTCCCTTCGATGACCTCCGAGAACAGCGTGCGTGTGGTGGCCGCGGGCGACCACTTCGTCCTGCCGTCGCTGATCACGCGGGCGGTGCGGCACGAGGTGGAGCGGGCCGAGGTGACGGAACTGGAACTCGGCTGGCCGCTGGAGCCGTTCGGGCCGGTCGCCGAGGTGCAGGAGGCCAGTGACGCCGAGGACCGGATGATCGAGGCGCTGGCCGGGGCGGAGGTGCTGGTCACGCAGATGGGGCCGGTCACCGAGAAGGTGCTGGCCGCCTGCCCCGATCTGAAGCTGGTCGTGGTGTGCCGGGGCGGGCCGGTGAACGTCAACCTGGACGCGGCCAGGCAGCGGGACGTGCGGGTGTGCTTCGCGCCCGGCCGCAATGCCGCCGCCACCGCCGAGTTCACCCTCGGCCTGATGCTGGCCGCCCTGCGCCGCATCCCCCAGGCCCACGAGCCGCTCGCCCGGCACGGCAGCTGGGAGGGCGCGACGTACTACACGTACGAGCGCAGCGGCTACGAACTGGAGGACCTGCCCGTCGGGCTGGTCGGGTACGGGGCCGTCGGCAGCCGGGTCGCGCGCGTGCTGTGCGCGTTCGGGGCGCGGGTGATGGTGTACGACCCGTATGTGCACGGGGAGATCCACGGCCTGCGCGTGACCTCCCTCGACGAACTCCTGCGCACCTCGCAGGTGATCACCCTGCACGCCCGGCTCACCCCCGAGACGCGGGGCCTGATCGGCGCCCGGGAGCTGGCGCTGCTGCCGCGGGGCGCGGTGGTGGTGAACGTGGCCCGGGGGCCGCTGCTGGACGAGGACACGCTGTGCGACGCCTTGGAGAGCGGCCGGGTCTCGGCCGCCGCCCTCGACACCTACGAGCGGGAGCCGCTGCCGGAGGAGTCGCGGCTGCGGGGGTTCGCCGATCGCGTGGTGCTCACGCCCCACCTGGGCGGCGCGTCCCGCGCGGTCGCCGAGAAGGCGGCACGGATCGCCGCCGGAGAGGTGGGCCGCTGGGTGCGGGGAGAGCCGCTCGCGCACTGTCTGACCTGAGGACCCGGAGGAGAGCCGCATGTACGTCGGTATCGATGTGGGCACGTCCATGGTCAAGGCGGCGGCCTTCGACGCCACGGGCCGGCAACTGGCCGTGGAGTCCCGCCCGGTGGGCCTGTCGCTGCACGGCGGGTTCGTCGAGCAGGACATGGAGGAGATCTACGGGGCGGTCGTCGGGGTGCTCGACGCGCTGACCTCCGCCGTGGCGGAACCGGTGGAGCTCGCGGGCCTCACCGGGCAGGGCGACGGCGTGTGGCTGGTGGACGGCGAGGGCCGGCCGGTGCGTCCCGCCGCCTCCTGGATGGACGGACGGGCGCACGAACTGGTCGACCGGTGGCTGGCGGACGGCACCTTCGAGACGGTGTTCCGGCGGACCGGCAGCGCGATGTTCCCGGGCTGCCCGGGCCCGCTGCTGGCCTGGCTGGACAGCCGCGAACCGCAGGCGCTGGACGCCGCGAAGGCCGCCCTGTACTGCAAGGACGTGGTGTTCCACCGGCTGACCGGGGCCGGTCCGACGACGGATGTGTCCGACGCGTCGATGCCGTTCCTGGACCCGCGGACGCGCACGTACGACAACCGGGTCGTCGAGCTGCTGGGCCTCACCCACCGCCGGGGGCTGCTCGCCCCGGTCAGCGACCCGGTCGCGACGGCCGAGGCACGCGGTGAGGGCCTGCCGTCCGGCACCCGGATCGCCAATGGCCCCTACGATCTGCCGGCCTGCGCGCTGGGCGCCGGGGTGACGTCCCCGGGCGACGGTCTGCTGATCGTCGGCACCTGTCTGGCCAGCCTGGTCGCCACGACCGAGCTGGACCTGACCGGTGAGCCGGCGGGCCTGTACATCTCCACCGACCGGCCCGGGCACTGGCTGCGCGCCATGCCCGCCATGGTCGGCACGGCCGCGCTGGACTGGGTGCTGTCCACCACGGGCGTACGGCACGACGAGGTGGACGGCCTGCTGGCCGAGACCCCGCCGGGCGCGAACGGCGTCCGTGTCCTGCCCTACTTCGCGCCCTCCGGTGAACGGGCCCCCTTCGTCGAGCCCCGGCTGCGCGCCGAACTCACGGGCGTCTCCCTGGAGTCGACCCGCGGCGATCTGGTCCGCGCCACCTGCGAGGGCATCGGGTACGCGGCCCGGCACTGCCTGGAGGCGGCGGGGCTGACCGGGGAGCTGGCGGTGTGCGGCGGCGGCACCCGCAGCCCCGCCTGGATGCGGCTGCTGGCCGATGTGCTCGGCCGGCCCCTGCGGGTCGTCGAGGGCGAGGTGGGCGCGCGGGGCGCGGTGCTGGCGGCGGCCGAGCGGTACGGGGTCGGGCTGGACGCGAAGGCGTGGACGAAGCCGACCGCGGTCGTCGAGCCGGACCCGGGCCGGGCCGCGACCTACACGCGGGGCTACGAGGAGCACCTGGCCCGGCTGGCGCAGGCGCGGGCCCGGGCCCGCGCGTGAACCCGTCATCGACCTCATCGACGTCATCAGCCTCATCAGCGTCATCGGCGTCATCGGCGTCATCGGCGAAGGGGAGTGGTATGCAGCTCGGACGGAGATCCCTCCTGCTCGCGGCGGCCGCGGGCACCGCCGCGGCGGCCACGGCGGCCCCGGCGGCGGCCGCACCCCGCACGGGCGGCCCGGTGGTCATCGGCCACCGGGGCGCGGCCGGCTGGCGCCCGGAGCACACGGCGGCCTCGTACACGTACGCCGTGCAGACGGGCGCCGACTGGATCGAACCGGACCTGGTGCCGACGAAGGACCACGTGCTGGTCGTCCGGCACGAGAACGAGATCTCCCAGACGACCGACGTGGCCGCCCACCCGGAGTTCGCGGACCGCAGGACGACGAAGACGGTCGACGGCCGCTCGGTCACCGGCTGGTTCACGGAGGACTTCACGCTGGCCGAGCTGAAGACGCTGCGGGCGGTGGAGCGGCTGCCGCAGGTCCGCAACCGCAACACCGTTTTCGACGGCCGCGAGGAGGTCATGACCTTCCAGGAGGTCGTGGACCTGGCGCGGCGGCTGTCGCGGGCGCACGGCCGGACGATCGCCGTCTTCCCGGAGACCAAGCACCCCACGTACTTCCGTTCGATCGGCCTGCCGTTGGAGCCGAAGCTGGCGGCCGCGATCCGCCGTAACCGGCTCGGGCGGCGCGAGTGCGTCGTGCAGTCCTTCGAACCGACGAGCCTGCAGCGCATGACGGATGTGAACGTGCCGCTGTGGCAGGCGCTGGGGACCACGGGCGGGCCGTACGACCTGCCCGGGACGACCTACCGGGAGATGACGACTCCGGCGGGGCTGGCGGAGATCGCGGAGTACGCCGGCTGGATCGGGCCGGACAAGTCCTCGCTCGTCGGCACGTCCCTCGTCGCGGACGCGCACGCGGCCGGGCTGCGGATCGGGCCGTACACCTTCCGCGCGGAGAACCAGTTCCTGCCGGAGCGGTTCCGGCGCGGGAGCGGAGCGAACGATTTCGGGGACGCGTTCGCGGAGTACGCGCTGTACTACGACATGGGGGTCGACGCGGTCGTGACCGACTTCCCGGACCTGGCGGTGATGGCGAGGAGGGGCTGATGGCGGTGAGCCGGGCATGCCGGACCTGCGGCACCATGCAGGAGTTCCGGATCTTCAACGCGGTCGAGCGGGCGGCCGTCCGGGCGGAGAAGGGGGACGGCCACTTCGTGGACGACTACTGGCGCTGCAAAGCTGTCGGCTGCCGGTGGTACCAGCGCTACCTCAACCGGGGCGAGGACGGCCTGCTCCCGGAGGAACTCGCGATCCGGGCCGCCCCCGCCGAGTGAGTCCTACAGGTTGGAGAAGTCCGGGCCCTTGGTGCGGGTGCGCTTGATCTCGTAGAAGCCCGGCACCGAGGCCACGGCGAGGGTGCCGTCCCAGAGGCGGGCGGCCTCCTCGCCCTGGGGGGCCGGGGTGACGACCGGGCCGAAGAAGGCGATCTGCTCGCCGTCGGCGCCGGGCACGGCGATGACCGGGGTGCCGACCTCCTGGCCGACCAGGTCGATGCCCTCCATGTGGGAGGCGCGCAGCTCGGGCTCGTAGCGGGTGCCGTCCCAGTGCTCCATGAGGGACTCGGGCAGGCCGGCGTCCTTCAGGGCGGCGGCGACCGTCTCCTTGCCGGGACCCTCGCCCTGGTTGTGGATGCGGGTGCCGAGCGCGGTGTAGAGGTCGCCGAGCACCTCGGCGCCGTGCTCCTGCCGCGCGGCTATGACGACCCGGACGGGGCCCCACGCCTTGGTCTCCAGCAGCTCGCGGTACTCCTCGGGCAGCTCGTCCAGCTTGTCCTCGTTGAGGACGGCGAGGCTCATGACATGCCAGCGGACCTGGATGTCCCTGACCTTCTCCACCTCCAGCACCCAACGGGAGGTCATCCACGCCCAGGGGCACAGCGGGTCGAACCAGAAGTCGACGGGGGTCTTGTCCGACATGTCTCTCCTCATGAGGAAACCGTTTCTCCGGGAACACCGGCGTTCGCCGCCGTCATTCCCGGCTGCCCGGCGTCAGGGCCGCGTGGCAGGATCGGTGCTGTTCAGCCGTATCCGACGACGTTCGAGGAGTGCCGCCCGTGCCCGGTGAGAATCTGTCCCGCGACGAAGCCCGGGAGCGGGCCGCCCTGCTGCGCGTCGACGGGTACGAGGTGTCCCTCGACCTGCGGTCCGCGGTCGGCGAGGACGCGGGCGACGGGCCCCGTACGTTCCGCTCGGTCACCACGATCCGCTTCCGCTGCAACGAGCCCGGCGCGAGCAGCTTCGCCGACCTCATCGCGCCGAGTGTGACGGCCGTCTCACTCAACGGCCGTGATCTGGACCCCGGTGAGGTCTTCGACGGCTCCCGGATCACGCTGGAGGACCTGGCCGCGGACAACGAGCTGGTGGTCGACGCCCGGTGCGCCTACTCCCGCACCGGCGAGGGCCTGCACCGCTTCGTCGACCCGGAGGACGGCGAGGTGTACCTGTACACCCAGTACGAGCCGGCCGACTCCCGCCGCGTCTTCGCCAACTTCGAGCAGCCCGACCTCAAGGCCCCGTACCGCTTCGAGGTGCGCGCCCCGGAGGGCTGGACGGTGTGGAGCAACGGGGCGGGCGAGCAGACGGACGGGGTGTGGCGGTTCGCCGAGACCAAGCCGATCTCGACGTACATCACATGCGTGGTGGCCGGGCCGTACCACTACGTGACGGACTCGTACTCCCGCACGTTCGCCGACGGCACCACGCTGGAGATCCCCCTCGGCGCCCTGTGCCGCAAGGGCCTCGCGCCCTACTTCGACGCCGACGACGTCTTCCTGGTCACCAAGCAGGGCCTGGACTTCTTCCACGACCACTTCGACTACCCGTACCCGTTCGGGAAGTACGACCAGGCGTTCGTGCCCGAGTACAACCTGGGCGCGATGGAGAACCCGGGCCTGGTGACGTTCCGGGAGGAGTTCATCTTCCGCGGGAAGGTGACGCAGGCGTCCTACGAGGGCCGGGCCAACGTCGTGCTGCACGAGATGGCGCACATGTGGTTCGGCGACCTGGTCACCATGGAGTGGTGGGACGACCTGTGGCTGAAGGAGTCGTTCGCGGACTTCATGGGCGAGTTCTCGCTGGTCGGCGCGACCCGCTTCAAGAACGGCTGGGTCACCTTCGCCAACCGCCGCAAGGCGTGGGCGTACCGCGCGGACCAGCTGCCCTCCACGCACCCGATCACGGCGGACATCCGCGACCTGCAGGACGCCAAGCTGAACTTCGACGGCATCACGTACGCCAAGGGCGCGTCGGTGCTGAAGCAGCTCGTGGCGTACGTCGGCGAGGACGCGTTCCTGGAGGGCGCCCGGCGCTACTTCAAGCGGCACGCGTACGGCAACACGCGCCTCGGTGACCTGCTGTCGGTGCTGGAGGAGACCAGCGGCCGGGACATGGGCGCGTGGTCGCGGTCCTGGCTGCAGACGGCGGGGGTGAACTCGCTGACGCCGCAGGTGCTGCTGGACGCGGACGGCCGCGTCGAGGAGCTGGCGGTGGTGCAGGAGGCCGCCGAGTCGCACCCGGAACTGCGCCCGCACCGGGTGGCGGTGGGCCTGTACCGGGTGGCGGGCGGGACGCTGGAGCGGTACGCGCGCGTGGAGACCGACGTCGACGGTGCCCGGACGGTCGTCGCGGAGCTGGCCGGCGCCGACGCCCCGGACCTGGTCCTGGTCAACGACGACGACCTGACGTACTGCAAGATCCGCTTCGACGCGACCTCGCTGGCGACCCTGCGCGAGCACCTGGGGTCGGTCACCGATCCGCTGGCCCGCGCCCTGTGCTGGTCGGCGCTGTGGAACATGACGCGGGACGCGCTGCTCCCGGCCCGGGACTTCGTGGAGCTGGTACTGCGGTTCGCGGGGCGCGAGTCCGAGATCGGCGTGGTGCAGATGCTGCACGCGTGGGCCGACTCGGCGGTCACGCACTACGCGGCGCCGGCCCGGCGCGAGGCGGCCGCGGGGCTGCTCGCCGAGGGCGCGCGGCGCGAGCTGTACGCGGCCGAGCCCGGCAGCGAGCACCAGCTGGCCTGGGCGCGTTTCTTCGCCCGGACGGCCACCGCCGAGGCCGACTTCGCGCTGCTGCGGGAGCTGCTGGAGGGCACGGCGACGGTCGAGGGCCTGGAGCTGGACCAGGAGCTGCGGTGGGTGTTCCTGGAGCCGCTGGCCGCGCACGGGGTCATGGACGAGAAGGCGCTGGCGGAGGAGCTGGCCCGGGACGACACCGCCTCCGGCAGGCGCCACCAGGTGCGCTGTCTGGCCGCCCGCCCGTCGGAGGCGGTCAAGGCGCAGGCGTGGGCGCAGGTCGTGGAGTCGGACGCGCTGTCCAACGCCATGGTGGAGGCGACCATCGCGGGCTTCTCCCAGGGCTCGCAGCGGGAGCTGATCGCGCCGTACGCGGAGAAGTACTTCGCGGCGATCGAGCGGGTGTGGTCCGAGCGGTCGATCCAGATCGCGATGCACGTGGTGGAGGGGCTGTTCCCGTCGCTCCAGCAGTCGCGGGAGACGCTGGACGCCACGGACGCCTGGCTGGACGCCCACCGGGAGGCCGCTCCGGCGTTGCGCCGGCTGGTGCTGGAGGCCCGGGACGATCTGGCACGGGTGTTGCGCGGACAGGCGTGCGACGAGGCCGCTGACCAGTAGCTTTGGCCTAAGATCCGGCGTTCCGCCTTCGTTACAAGACGCATGCGCCGGGAGCCGTAACCCCTGGTCCGCACCCGAACGGACCAGGGGCTTTCGGCATCCGAACATCCGTCCTTTAGTGCCGGGTTGTCCGCATTTGTCGACGGAGCTGTAACAGCGGTTCAAGGAGGGTACGGGCGCGGGAAATTGCGGGGCATGACCCACAACACCCCGCTCTCCCCCCGCCCCCTGCACGACCTGTCCGGCCGTGGCCGCCCCCGCGTGATGACGACGGCCCAGCTCCGCTCGCACGGTGTGTCGACGGCCGAGACGAACGAGCAGTGCCGCCCCGGCGGACCTTGGCAGCAGCTCCTCCCGGGCGTGGTCCTGCTCCACCCGGGCCCGCCGACCAGCGAGGAGCGGCTGCACGCGGTGCTGATGTACGCGGCGCGGGAGCGCGGCGGCGTCCCCGCGCAGCCCGGGGCGGGCCGGCCGTCCGCCCCCGCCCACCCGGAGGCGATGATCACGGGCCTGGCGGCGCTGACGCTGCACGGCTTCTCCTCCACTCCCCCGCTGCCGTCCCTGGACGCCATCGACGTCCTGGTCCCGCGCCTGCGGCGGCTGCGCTCGACGGGCTGCGCGCGCATCGTCCGCAGCGCCGCGCTGCCCGCCCCCGAGCAGGTCACCGGAGTGCCGGTGGCACCGGTCGCCCGCGCGCTGGCCGACGCGGTGGCGGGCCTCTCGGACGCCGACGTCGTGCGCCGCCTGATGACGGAGGCGGTGCGCGGCGCCCACTGCGACGCGACGGCGGTGGTCCGCGAACTGAACCAGGCGCGGCTGCTGAGCCGTCCGCACGTGGTGGACGCGGTGGAGTCCCTGCTGGCCGAGGGCCGGGCGATCGCGGAGGACCGCCTGTACCGGATGGTCCGCGAGTTCGGCCTGCCCGACCCGGTCTGGAACGTCGACCTGCGCCTGCCCGGCGGCCCCTACCTCGGCGGCCTGGACGCGTACTGGCCCGACCAGGCGGTGGCGGTGGAGCTGGACACGCGGGCGCCCCGGCAGGACGACGACGCCCTGTGGTCGGAGTACGCCCGCAAGCGCGAGCACCTGGAGCGGCTCGGCATCACGGTCGTCCACATCACGCCGAGGAAGCTCCGCGACTCGCTGGAGCAGCAGGCGACGGTGGTGCGCACGGCGTTGATGGCGTCGGCCGACCGCGACCCGGCCGCGTACGTCGTGGTCCTGCCCCGGTAGTGACGGACCGGGGCAGGGCCAGGAGGGGGGAGGAGGGGCCGCCGGGTGCTGCCGGCGGCCCCTCCTCGACGGCGGGAGCCCCTACCGGCCGCAGAACTCCGCCTCGACGACGGCTTTGGTCTCTCCCGCCCAGTCCCCGTTGAAGTTGACGGCCAGCGAGTGGCGGCCGTCGCGCGTGGTGACCGCCATGGAGGAGGAGCCGTGGATGTCGCCGCCATGGCCCCAGACGGTTCGCCCGCAGGTCAGCCTGTACGAGCGCAGGCCGAGACCGTAGCGCTCGTTCTTCTTCGTCGTGGGGACCGTGCGCCTCATCTCCTTCAGTTGCCGCGGCGCGAGCACCTCGCCGCGCAGCAGGGCGGAGAAGAAGCGGTTCAGGTCGGCCGAGTCGGAGACCATCTCCCCCGAGTAGGCGAAGGATGGGTGGAACTCCGTGACGTCGTGGGTCGGGCCGTCCGGTGTTCTCGCCAGCTTGCCGTAGGCGCGGCTGCTGGGCCGCGGGACGGTGGTCCGGGTGCGGGGGACGGAGGTCGCCGTCAGCTTCAGCGGCTCGATGATCCGGCGTTCGACCGCCTCGCCGTACGGGCGGCCCGTGATCCTCTCGATCACCAGCGCGGCGAGGATGTAGTTGGTGTTGGAGTACTTCCAGGAGGTGCCCGGCGCGAAGTCCCGCCGATGGGTCATGGCCATCGCGACCAGTTCCCGGGGCGTCACCCTGTCGAAGCGGTGCCGCAGGAAACCGTCCTCGAGCATGTAGGTCCGCTGGAAGGTCTCGTCGGCCAGCACGTCGAAGACGCCGCTGGTGTGGTTCAGCAACTGGCGGATCGTGATGCGGCTGCCGTCGTGGTCGTGGCCGTGCACCACGCCCGGCAGCCACTTCTCCACGGTGTCGTCGAGCGAGAGCTCTCCCTCCGCCTCCAACTGCAGGACGACGGTGGCGATGAACGTCTTGGCCGCGCTGCCGATCCGGTAGTGGTCCCGCGTCGAACGCGGCTCGCCCGTCCTCAGGTCGCCGACACCGGCGGTGGTCGCCCAGGTGCCGCCGCCCCGCTCCCGCACCGTGACGCTCACCCCGGGGACGCCCTCGGCGACGGCGGCCCGTACGGCCCGGCGGGTGGCCTCGTGGTCGCCGGTGGGCGGGGCCGCGGCCGCGGGGCCCGCGAGGGCCGCCGACAGTGCCGCCGCCGTCGCCGCCGTCAGGGTCGTGCGTGTGCGTCTGCCCATGTCCCCTACCCCCGTCGCGTCGAGCGGTGTCGGGGGGTGGGACCGCGAGCGGCGGGCCGGAGTTGACCGGCCCGGGCGGGTTGAGCGGGATTCAGCCCTTCTTGAGGACCAGTTCGGTGTTGCGGTCCTCCGGGTCGCCGCCGAGGCTCGTGCTCGCGCCCGGGGCGTTGAGGGACAGTTCGCGGTAGAGGGCCGCGAGACCGGTCTGGGACAGGTCGGAGAAGTCCGTGCGGTGCGGGGCCGAGGACTCCACCAGCGTGGTGAACAGCGAGATCGTGCCGTCCTTGTTGTCGGTCAGCTCGATCACCCGGGCCAGCTGCGGGTAGTCGACGTGGGAGGCGGTGGAGATCTCCCAGAAGGAGCCGCCGGCGGACGTCGCGTGCGGGGTGATGACGTTCTTGTGGATGTGGCCGTTCACCCACGCGAGCACGTTGCGGTGACCGCCGAGCAGGGCGAGCACCTCCTGGCCGGTGTGCCGGCGCTCGTAGGGGCGGGCCGGGTCGCGGCGGGTGTTCGTCATCGTCTTGCTCGTGTGGTGGCTGAAGACGACCGCGTAGGAGTCCTTGTTCTCCCGCAGGGTCCGGTCCAGCCACTTCAGCTGGCCCGCGCCGAGGGAGCCCTCGTAGTGGCCGCCGGCGTCGGTGGTGTCCAGGCTGATGCCGATGACGTCGTCGGAGATGCGGAAGGCGTAGTACTGGGTGCCCGCGTCCAGGTTGGCGGAGGAGTAGCCGTGACCGGCCGGGCCGATGCCCCGGTAGGCCGGATCCAGGTGCGCCCTGATGTAGTCGGCGGGCGTGAAGGGGGCGCGGCTCTCGTCGGGGGTCACCGAGCGCATGGCGCGGGCCTGGGACTTGAGGAAGTCGTGGTAGCGGACGCCCTCGGGGTCCCGGGCCTTCTTGATGAGGGTCTGCAGCCGTTGCGCCTCGGCCGCCGTCACGTTCATCAGCTTCTTGCCGCCGACGGCGAGTTCGGTGAGGTAGGAGTCGCCGTGCGAGGCGTAGCAGCCCATCGGCAGGGAGTCGTGGTTGCCGACGGTGGAGTACCAGGGCAGGTTGAGGCCGGGGCTCCGCACCTCCCGGACGGCCGCCTTCAGGAAGCCGTCGAGGTGCGGGAAACCGGCCTGCTTGTCGGTGTCGCGGACCGCCGCGTCCGGCTGCCAGTACAGCTTGAGGCCGCTGTTCTGGACGCCCTCGTACTGGCGCGGGTCCCCGGTGTTGGGGGTGATGCGCCCGCCGCTCATGATCTTCAGGAACCAGTCCAGCTCGGACTTGGCGTTGTTGTCCGTGTTGTCGCCGGTGGTCATCGCGAAGTGCAGCGGGGCGCCGGTGACGGGGGCGCCGCGGAGCGCGTTGATCCGCTCCACCAGGGCGATCGCGCCCTGCACGGTCAGCGCCTCGTGCGGCCGCCAGGCGTGCACGTCGGCCGAGCGCAGGTACTCCAGGCGCAGCGGGTGCTGGGCGTCGATGATGTGCAGGTCGGTGAGCTGCACGAACGCCGCGAGGGCGGTACGGCGACCGGCGCGGCCGGACTTGGGCGCGGCCAGCTCGGAGCGCACCACCCGCTGCCAGCCGGGTCCGTCGCCCAGGCGCCGGTATCCGGCGCCGGCGCGCGGGGTGGCGACGGACGCCACGGTCGTGCCCTTGGTGTAGGGGGCGAGCGGCGCGGCCGGCGCCTGGCGCGAGGAGGCGGCGACGGCGGACCCGGTGCTCTCCTTGACCGTGGCCGCCTGGCTGTCGCTGGGCCGCAGGGCGTAACCGACGCCCGCGGAGAGAGCGACCGCTCCGGTGGCGGCGAGGACGGAACGACGGTGGATGCCCTGGCCGGAGCCGGCGACTGAGCGTGTGCGCGACATGCGCTTCTCTCCCCGAGTGCGAACGCGTCGGCAGTGGTCGCGGGGTGTTCGTTCAGGTGAACACCCCGCTCGTACTGGATCGTTGGCAGTGGGGATGACCTGTGCGTAAACGCGGCGGCAACGGGCAGCGCCGATCACCGTACGTCGATCTTGGACTACCCTGCGCGTCGTCGTCCGCTCCGGGAACAGCCCGGAGCCGGTCACGCGGCGTTCATCTTCCGGGGTACTGCACCTACTCCAGGGCGCCTGCCAGCCGCCCGGTCACCGGCCGCTCCCGCCACATCCGCAGCGCGATGTCGACCATGGAGACCCGGACCAGACCGGGCACGGCGTCCAGGTCCTGCCAGGCCGCGAGGTCGGTGGAGCCGTTGACCTCGTAGCGCAGTTCGCCGCCGGTGACGCGGCCCTCGTAGACGAGCCGGACGGCGTGGTGGTCGACGGCGGGGCCGAAACCATGACGGAAGACCCGGTGGGAGGAGTCCACGCCGAGCAGCCCGGTGACCTCGATGCGGTAGCCGGTCTCCTCCTCCACCTCGCGCCGCACGGTGTCATAGGGATCCTCGCCGTGCTCCATGCCGCCGCCGGGCACGACCCACTCGGGCGTGCCTCCCCCAAGCTCTCGACTGCGCTCGAGCAGGGGGGACCCCCATTGCGCGGGTGAGCGGGCGAGGAGGATCTGCCCGTCCCGGACGCATACGGCGTAGGCCGCCACCCTCAACCTCTGTCGCATTACGGGACGTTAACCCGTGACACCCGACGAGCGGGCCGATTCGCCGTGTTCGGGCTCCATGTCCCTAAAGCGCATAGCGGGTTTTCCCCATGCGTCCATCTCGTTTCGGTCAACGATCCCCAAACTTCCGTCCCTTGCGTAAGGCTGTGCGATCGTCCGGGCTTGCGTTCCGGACGGTCGCGACCAGGCCCGATCGGACCCGGTCGCTCCCGCTCGTTCCTTTACCTACAAGGGATGCCGATGACCCTCACCCCCCAGCGTGACCCGATATCGGGCCGGAGACGAGTGGCGCGCATCGCCGTCGCCGCCGGTCTCGTCGCCGCGCTCTCCGCGGCCGGGCCGGTCCCCCTGGCCTTCGCCGCCGACGGCCCCGGCGCCGCCGCGCCCACCGACGCGGACGTCAAGTCCGCGCACGACAAGCTCGGCTCCGATGACGCGGACCTGCTCGCCGAGGCCAAGGCCGACGGCGACAAGACCGTCACGATGATGATCGCCACCGCGCCCGGGCAGACCGAGCAGGTCGCCGGGCAGTTGGACGCGGTCAAGGGCGGCGCGGTCGGCCGGGCCGACGACAAGCTGGGCTACGTCCGCGCCACCGTCCCGACGTCCCGGGCGGACTCGGCCATCGCCGCCGCCGTCAAGCTCTCCTCCGTGCACGGCATCGACCTGCGCGAGGAGATCCCGCTGGACGACCCGACGCCGAGCGCCGACGCGGCCAAGGGCGCTAAGGCCACGGCGGCCTACCCGGCGCCGGGCAGGAAGACCCCGGCCGAGAACCCGTACAACCCGTCCTTCGAGACGGGCGCGGTCGACTTCGTCGAGGACCACCCGAAGGCGGACGGCCGCGGCATCACCATCGGCATCATCGACTCCGGTGTGGACCTCGGCCACCCGGCGCTGCAGAAGACCACGACCGGTGAGCGGAAGATCGTCGACTGGGTGACGGCGACGGACCCGGTCGTCGACAACGACAACACCTGGCGCCGGATGGACACCTCCGTCGCGGGCCCCACCTTCACGCACGGCGGCACGACCTGGACGGCGCCCGCGGGCTCCTACCGGATCAGCACCTTCAAGGAGTCGTACACCACCGGCGGTGACGCCGCGGGTGACGCCAACCGCGACGGCGACAAGACCGACGAATGGGGCGTGCTGTACGACCCGGCGGCCGGCACGGTCCGCGTCGACCTCAACGACAACCACGACTTCGGTGACGACACCGCGATGAAGCCGTACAAGGACGGCTTCCAGATCGGGTACTTCGGCACCGACGACCCGAAGACGGACGTCGCCGAGCGGCAGCCGTTCGTCGTGGAGATCCGCAAGGACGTCGTGTACAACGGCGCCGGCGCCAAGGCCGACTTCGTCAACATCGGCGTCATCGAGTCCGAGCACGGCACCCACGTGGCCGGCATCACCGCCGCCAACGGCCTGTTCGGCGGGAAGATGAACGGTGCCGCGCCCGGCGCCAAGCTGGTCTCCTCCCGCGCCTGCACCTGGTCCGGCGGCTGCACCAACGTCGCCCTGACCGAGGGCATGATCGACCTCGTCACCAAGCGCGGCGTCGACATCGTCAACATGTCGATCGGCGGCCTGCCGGCGCTGAACGACGGCAACAACGCGCGCGCCGAGCTGTACACGCGCCTCATCGACACCTACGGCGTCCAGCTGGTGATCTCCGCGGGCAACTCCGGCCCCGGCGCCAACACCATCGGCGACCCGTCGCTCGCCGAGAAGGTCATCTCGGTCGGCGCGTCCGTCTCCAAGGAGACCTGGGCCGCCAACTACGGCTCGGTCGTGGAGAAGAAGTACGCGCTGATGCCGTTCTCCTCGCGCGGCCCGCGTGAGGACGGCGGCTTCACCCCGACCCTGGTCGCCCCGGGTGCCGCGATCAACACGATCCAGACCTGGATGCCGGGCCAGCCGGTCGCCGAGGCGGGCTACACCCTGCCGGCCGGCTACGGCATGCTGCAGGGCACCTCGATGGCCTCCCCGCAGGCCGCCGGTGCCGCCGCGCTGCTGCTGTCCGCCGCGAAGCAGAAGAAGATCGACCTCACCCCGGCGACCCTGCGCACCGCCCTCACCTCGACCGCCGACCACATCAAGGGTGTGCAGGCGTACGAGGAGGGCGCGGGCCTCATGAACATCGAGGACGCCTGGGACGCCATCCGCGACGGCGCCACCTCGCACGCGTACACGGTCAAGGCGCCGGTCGACACCGCGCTCGACCAGTTCTTGAAGACCCCCGGCTTCGGCACGGGCCTGTACGACCGCGAGGGCGGCCTGAAGGCCGGCCAGAAGAAGACCTACGAGGTCACGATCACCCGCACGTCCGGCGCCGACAAGGCGATCCGGCACGAGCTGCACTTCGAGAACAACGCGGGCGGCACCTTCCGGATCGTCGGCTCCGACGAGGTCAGGCTGCCGCTGAACCAGCCGGTGACCGTCAAGGTCCAGGCCGCGCCGAAGTCCGCGGGCATCAAGAGCGCGATCCTGGAGGTCGACGACCCGAGGACCGAGGGCATCGACAAGCAGGTCCTGAACACCGTCGTCGTCGCCGAGCCGCTGAAGTACACCTTCGCCGCCTCGGACTCGGTGCAGCGCAACAGCTCGGACCACTACTTCGTCACCGTCCCCGAGGGCGCCAAGTCCCTCGAGGTCGCGATGAGCGGGCTGAAGGACAAGAGCCAGACGCGGTTCATCTCCATCCACCCGTACGGCACGCCGGCCGACCCGACGTCGACGATCAACTGCTACCCGAACTACCCGAACCCGGCGAACACCTGCCGCCCCGACGTGCGTTCCTACGCGAACCCGCAGCCGGGCGTGTGGGAGATCGAGGTCGAGTCGCGCCGTACGTCGCCGCTGCTCGACAACCCGTACAAGCTGGACGTCGCCGTCCTCGGCGCGGCCTTCGACCCGGAGACCGTGACCCTGCCCGAGGCGAAGGTCGGCACTCCGGCCGCCGCCTCCTGGAAGGTGACGAACGGCTTCGCCGCGCTCGACGGCAAGCTGGTGGGCGGCCCGCTCGGCTCGGCGAAGACGGCCCGCCCGTCGATCAAGCAGGGCGAGGCGCAGCACACGACGGTCGCGGTTCCCGCGGGCGCGAAGTCGCTGGACGTCACCATCGGCGGCGTCTCGGACGCGGCCGCCGACCTCGACCTCGCGGTCTACGACGCCTCCGGCACGCAGGTCGGCAGCTCCGCCGACGGCGACTCCGACGAGTCGGTCTCCATCCCGTCGCCGGCCGCCGGCACGTACACCATCGAGGTCGTCGGCTACGCGGTGCCGGCCGGCACCACCGCCTACGACTACCGGGACGTGTTCTTCGCTCCGAGCCTGGGCAGCGTCGGCGTCGACGGCTCGCCGGTGAAGCTCGGCACGGGCGCGTCTGCCACGGTCTCGGGCAGCGTCACCGCCACGGCGGCCGCGCCCGAGGGGCGTGAGTTCTTCGGCCAGGTGCAGCTGGTCAACGCGCGCGGCACGGCCGCGGGCGTGGGCAGCGTGAAGATCGAGAAGGTCGTGCCGTAACCGGTCACTTCCCTCGATGAGGGCGGGCGTCCGTACGGGCGCCCGCCCTTCGCGCTACTCCTCGCAGGGACCTTCGCGCTACTCCTCGCAAGGACCTTCGGCTACTCCTCGCAGGGATACGTGCGTGACTCGGGCAGGGCGGCGGTGATCCAGGCCCGGTCGCGGGCGATCTCCTTCTCGCCCGTCGTCCACAGGTCCGGCTCGGCGTGCCCCTGCCGGATGCCGACGAGGACGTGGTCGCCCGGCCGCAGCGGCGGATCGATCGCGGCGTCCATGGGGAAGACGACCCGGTCCCGGCCCTCGGCGGGCTTGTAGTGGCGGTCCACGTCCAGGCTGACGCGGTTGCGGCCGGTGCCGGGGACGGCCTCCACCTCCGCGACGGTGCCCTCGACGACGAGCCGGGCGCAGGCGAGGTAGCCGGCGTGGCCGAGCTTGCCCTCCTCCGCCCCGTACCCGTCGCCGCTCTCCACCCGGGCCCCGCCGTCGGCCGCCGAGCTGCTCGCCGTGTCGTCGTTCCCCGTCCCGGCACCGCTCTGCACGACCAGCCAGCCCATGGCCACGACGACGGTGGCGGCCGCGGCAGCGGCGAGGCCCCGCAGGGCCAGCACCAGGGGCCGGGGCCTGCGCCGCCCCGACAGCGGCGTCACCGTCGAGCCGCCGCCCGTCTCCGGGCCGGGCACCGGGGGCACCGACCGTACGGACGGGCCGGCCTCGGTTCCGGCCTCGTGCGCCAGGGTGTCCCCGATCCGCTCCAGCTGTTCCCGCAGCAGTGCCACGTCCGCGGCGGCCGCGCGGTGGGCGGCCATGAACTCCGGGTCACGGCGGGCCGCCGACGGCAGGGGGTCGCCGACGAGCACGGCCATCAGCGGGTCCATGCCGTCGTACGCCTCAGGGCTCGGCCGGCCGTCGTCGTACGCGGCTCCACCGCGCTCGGCACCGTCTTCGCTTCCGGCGTGGCGCCGGTCGTCGTCGTTCCGGGCGGTCACGTCACACCACCTCGTCCTCGTGCAGGCGGGCGCGCAGGGCCCGTACCGCCGTGTGCAGCCGGCTCTTGACCGTGCCCTCCGGGACGCCGAGCTGCTCGGCGATGGAGCGGACGGGCAGGTCGGCGTAGAAACGCAGGACGACGACCTGCCGCTGGGCGTCCGGCAGTGCGTCCAGCCCCTGGGCGACGGCGACGGAGAGCACGCTCGTGTCCTCGCCGGAGGGGTGGGCCGGCTGCCGCAGGGCGGCCAGCCGCTCCCCGAGCCGCTCCTGGCGGCGCTTGGCCCGGTGCCAGTCCATGGCGAGGTTCGAGGCCACGACCGCCGCCCACGCCGAGACGTCCCGCGGCGCCTCCCGCCCGCTCGCGGCCCGCTCCAGCAGACGCAGGCGGACCTGCTGTACCCCGTCCGGCAGGTCCGCCTGCGGCACGCCGCCCAGCGCGAGCACCGCCCGCACCCGGCGCTCCTGGGCCGCGTCCAGCGGATCGGCCCCGATCGGCCGATCGCCCCCGCTCGGCCGATCGCCGCCGCGCAGTGGATCGTCGTCGGCGTGCGCCTCCCGGCCGCGCCGGGCCCTTCCGCGCAGCAGCACAAGCCACCCCCCTCACCGTGTTTCTCCTACGACGCCGGCACGGCCCGGAACGTTCGGCCGTCTTCGCGAAGAGTTCCGGGAAGTTCCGCCGGGACGACAGAGGCGTACGTCACACTTCCGTGTGGCCGAGACCGACAGGGGCAGGCGAGCTTGCGGCGCACGACCCCCGCCGGACGAATATCTCCAGCTCAGCGGGGTCGACACCGCAGGTCCGCAACCATGGAACGGGACACGTCGTCCCACTCCCCGGGCAGTCCGGGGAAAGAAGTGGACAGACGGGCCGTGGTCGGCCGCATGATGGAAAAGCCTCGGCCAAGCAACGAGCACGTGAAGAGACGCAGGAGAGGGAGTCACCGTGAGGGTCGGAATCGTCGGAGCCACCGGACAGGTGGGCACGGTCATGCGCAGGATCCTCAAGGAGCGGAACTTCCCGATCACGGAGCTGCGCCTGTTCGCCTCGGCCCGCTCGGCGGGCACGGAGCTGGACGGCGTGACGGTGGAGGACGCGGCGGCCGCCGACTACACCGGCCTCGACATCGTGCTGTTCTCCGCGGGCGGCGCCACGTCCCGGGCGCTGGCCGAGAAGGTCGCCTCCCAGGGCGCCGTCGTGATCGACAACTCCTCCGCGTGGCGCAAGGACCCCGAGGTCCCGCTGGTCGTCTCCGAGGTGAACCCGCACGCGATCGCGAACCGCCCCAAGGGCATCATCGCCAACCCGAACTGCACGACGATGGCCGCGATGCCGGTCCTGCGTCCGCTGCACGAGGAGGCGGGCCTGGAGGCCCTGGTCGTCGCCACGTACCAGGCGGTGTCCGGTTCCGGTCTCGCGGGCGTGGCCGAGCTGCACGGCCAGGCGCAGAAGGTCGTCGCCGACGCCGACCAGCTCACCCACGACGGCGAGGCGGTCGACTTCCCGGAGCCCGGCGTCTACAAGCGCCCCATCGCGTTCAACGTGCTGCCGCTGGCCGGTTCGATCGTCGACGACGGCCTGAACGAGACCGACGAGGAGCAGAAGCTCCGCAACGAGTCCCGCAAGATCCTGGAGATCCCCGAGCTGAAGGTCTCCGGCACCTGCGTGCGCGTCCCGGTCTTCTCCGGCCACTCCCTCCAGGTCAACGCCCGCTTCGCCCGCCCGATCTCCCCGGAGCGCGCGACGGAGCTGCTGAAGGACGCCCCGGGCGTCGAGCTCTCCGACATCCCGACCCCCCTCCAGGCCGCCGGCAAGGACCCGTCCTACGTCGGCCGCATCCGCCGCGACGAGACGGTGGACAACGGCCTGGCCCTGTTCGTCTCCAACGACAACCTCCGCAAGGGCGC
The DNA here is from genome assembly GCF_040645895.1 of Streptomyces olindensis. Classification (NCBI taxonomy): domain Bacteria; kingdom Bacillati; phylum Actinomycetota; class Actinomycetes; order Kitasatosporales; family Streptomycetaceae; genus Streptomyces; species Streptomyces olindensis. The sequence goes on from NZ_JBEYZD010000055.1 coordinate 40,720, forward strand.
GGCACTGAACGCCGTGCAGATCGCGGAGCTGGTGGCGGCGGAGCTGAAGGGCTAGTCCCTGCGCACCTCGTAGAGGAAGCAGCCGTACTCGACGGCCCGGACGTGGACGAGCGCCACGGCCGGGTCGTCGAACGCTTCTGCGAGGGCCTGCTCGAACGCTTCCGTGCAGGTCTGGTCGACGGCATCCGGTGTCCCCACCAGTTCGCCGCCCAGGATGTGGCCCTCCGCGGAGTAGCGGCGGACCGTGCGGTGAGCGTTGGTGAAGGGGAGGGTGTCGCCCGCCGGGCCCTCGCACTCGTCGGCGTGGATGAAGACCGGGCCCTGCTCGTCGTAGGCGCCCGGGGTGGCGCCCGTTTCCGACGCCCAGCGGCGCAGGGGCGCGTACGAGACGAGGGCGATGCGTTCGCCGGGCTCGCTGCGGCGCAGGCAGCAGCGGAGCGGGGCGTCGCCCTCGGGGTCGGTGAAGGGGGTCGTGGGGCGGCCCGCGTCGTCGGTCGTGCGCAGCTCCTTCAGGGCCCGCGCTTCGATGGGGCGTGCGGTGTACGTCGTCGTCTGCATGTTCCTCAGACTCGCGCGCGCGGGGCCCGGTCACCGGCGGTATCCGGACGTCGCGTTCCCGCGCCCAGCGCTGCGGGCAGGGCCAGCAGCGCCAGTCCGCCGCCGGCCACCAGCACCGCCGTCGGCCCCAGCGCGTCCGCCGTGCGGCCACCCGTGAACGCCCCCAGCGCGATCGCCGTGTTGAAGACCCCCGCGAACAGGGCCGACCCCGCCTCCCGCGCCCCGGGCGCCGCCGCCGACAACCAGTTCTGGGCGGAGACCGAGACGCCCCCGTAGACCAGGCCCCACAGCACGAGCAGCGCCGTGGAAGCGGCCAGGGACCCCGCCGCCGGGGCCAGCAGCAGCACCACCGTGCCGAGTGCGGCGGCGATGGCCGGCAGGGCCCTGCGGGGGTCTCGGGCGGCCAGCGCGCCACCGGCGAAGGTGCCGGCGACTCCGGCGAGGCCGTAGCCGAGGAGGAGGGTGCTGACCGTGCCCGCGCCGAGGCCCGGTATCCGGTCCAGCACCGGGCGGACGTACGTGTAGGCGGCGAAGTGGCCGGTGACCAGGAGCAGCACGGCCAGCAGGCCGCGCGCCACGCCCGCCGTGCGCAGCAGTCCCGCGAAGGTGCCCGGGCGGACCGGGCTGCCGGGCGGCAGCGGGGGCAGCGCGAGGTACAGGGCCGCCGTCACCGCGAGCGCGAGGCCCGTCAGCGCCGCGAAGGCCCAGCGCCAGCCCGCGAGGGAGCCGAGCAGCGTGCCCGCGGGGACGCCGAGCACCGAGGCGACGGCAATCCCGCTGAAGATCAGCGCGGTCGCCCGCCCGGCCCGCTCGGGCGGCAGCAGCCGCGGCCCCAGCCCGGCCGCGATCGCCCACACCCCGCCGATGCACACCCCGACCAGGGCGCGCGCGAGCAGCAGGACGGCGAGGTGCGGGGCGAGGGCGCAGAGCAGGTTGGCGGCCGCGAGCAGGAGCAGCAGGACGCACAGCACGGTGCGCCGGTCGGCGCGGCGGACCGCGAGGGGCAGCAGGGGTGCGCTCGCCGCGGCGACCAGGCCGGGCAGGGTGACGGCGAGCCCGGCCGTGCCGGCGGAGACGTGCAGTCCGGCGCCGAGCGGGGTGAGCAGTCCGACCGGGAGCATCTCGGTCGTGACGACGGCGAAGGTGGCGGCGGCGAGGCCAAGGACGGCGGGCCAGGGGCGGTCGGGCGGGGTGGCGCCGGTCCGCTGCGGGACCGGCGCGGAGGTCGTGGAAGGCATGCCTCCACCCTTTTGCCGCGGCCGCCCGGGAACAACGGCGAAGTCCTCACCCTTCCATGAGCGGGACTGATCGATCCGAACGGGAGGGGAAACCGCCGTGGCGGGGCTGGAGTTGCGCGAGCTGGAGTGCTTCCTGGTCCTGGCCGAGGAGCTGCACTTCGGCCGGACGGGTGAGCGGCTGTACGTCTCGCAGAGCCGGGTGAGCCAGTTGGTGAGCGCGCTGGAGCGCCGGGTGGGCGGCCGGCTGGTGCACCGCACCAGCCGCCGGGTCGCCCTGACCCCGCTCGGCGAACGGTTCGTCCAGCGGCTGCGCCCGGCGTACGGCGGGCTGCGGGAGGCCGTGGAGGACGCGCGGGCGGCGGCCCGGGGCGTCGAGGGCACCCTGCGGATCGGCTTCCAGGGGACGGCGGACGCCCGGCTGGCGGCGGCGGTGCGGGCCTTCCGGTCGGCGCACCCCGAGTGCGCCACGGACCTGGTGGAGATCCCGCTCGCGGATCCCTTCGGCGGGGTGCGGGAGGGCGCGGTGGACGCGGCGGTCGTCCTGCTTCCGGTGCGGGAGCCGGACCTGGTGCTGGGGCCGGTGTTCTCGCGGCGGCCCCAGACGGTGGCGGTCTCCCGGGACCACCCCTTCGCGTCCCGTACGGCGGTGTCGGCGGCGGAGGTGGCGGAGACGGCGCTGGTCACGGCCGGGCCCCCGGCACCGGCGTACTGGCGGACCGCCCACGCCCCGTCCGCCGTCCCGGGCCCCGCGGTCAGCACCCTCCAGGAAGGGCTGACCCAGGTCGCCGCCGGGCACGCCGGGATGCTGCTGTGCCGTCCCACGGCCGCGTACCACCGGCGTGAGGACGTGGCGTTCGTACCGGTGGAGGGCGTTCCGGAGTCCGCGCTCGGCCTGGTGTGGCACCGGGACGGGGAGTCGGCGGCGGTGCGCGCGTTCGCCCGGACCCTCGCCGACCGAGGGGTCTCCCTAGGAGAAGCCCCGGTCGTCGCCTGATGCCAGGCCGCCGTGGAAAGATGGCGCAACCCACCCATAACGAGGAGATGACCGCGTGCCTGGCACAAACCTGACCCGCGAAGAGGCGCAGCAGCGGGCGAAGCTGCTCGCCGTTGACTCGTACGAGATCGAACTCGACCTCTCCGGCGCGCAGGAGGGCGGCACCTACCGGTCCGTGACCACGGTGCGCTTCGACGTCACGGCGGACAACGGCGCCGAGTCGTTCATCGACCTGGTCGCGCCGACCGTGCACGAGGTGACGCTGAACGGGGACTCGCTCGACCCCGCCGAGGTCTTCGCGGACTCCCGGATCGCCCTGCCCGGCCTGCTCAAGGGCCGCAACATCCTCCGGGTGGTCGCCGACTGCGCGTACACGAACACCGGTGAGGGTCTGCACCGCTTCGTCGACCCGGTCGACGACCAGGCCTACCTCTACACCCAGTTCGAGGTGCCGGACGCCCGCCGGGTGTTCGCGAGCTTCGAGCAGCCGGACCTGAAGGCGACCTTCCAGTTCACCGTGAAGGCGCCCGAGGGCTGGACCGTCATCTCCAACTCGCCCACCCCCGAGCCCCAGGACAGCGTCTGGGTCTTCGAGCCGACGCCGCGCATCTCGACGTACATCACGGCGCTCATCGTCGGCCCGTACCACTCGGTGCACAGCGTGTACGAGAAGGACGGCCAGTCCGTCCCGCTCGGCATCTACTGCCGGCCCTCCCTCGCCGAGTACCTGGACTCGGACGCCATCTTCGAGGTGACCCGGCAGGGCTTCGCGTGGTTCCAGGAGAAGTTCGACTACGCGTACCCGTTCAAGAAGTACGACCAGCTGTTCGTGCCGGAGTTCAACGCGGGCGCGATGGAGAACGCGGGCGCGGTGACCATCCGCGACCAGTACGTGTTCCGGTCGAAGGTGACGGACGCGGCGTACGAGGTGCGCGCCGAGACCATCCTGCACGAGCTGGCCCACATGTGGTTCGGCGACCTCGTGACCATGGAGTGGTGGAACGACCTGTGGCTGAACGAGTCGTTCGCCACGTACACCTCCATCGCCTGCCAGGCCGCCGCGCCCGAGTCGCGCTGGCCGCACTCGTGGACGACGTTCGCGAACTCGATGAAGACCTGGGCGTACCGGCAGGACCAGCTGCCCTCCACGCACCCGATCATGGCGGACATCCGCGACCTGGACGACGTGCTCGTCAACTTCGACGGCATCACGTACGCCAAGGGCGCCTCCGTGCTGAAGCAGCTCGTCGCCTATGTGGGCGAGGACGAGTTCTTCCGGGGCGTGCAGGCCTACTTCAAGGCGCACGCCTACGGCAACACGCGCCTGTCCGACCTGCTGGGCGCGCTGGAGGAGACCTCCGGCCGCGACCTGAAGACCTGGTCGAAGAAGTGGCTGGAGACGGCCGGCATCAACGTGCTGCGCCCGGAGATCGAGACGGACGCGAACGGCGTCGTCACCTCCTTCGCCATCCGCCAGGAGGCCCCGGCCCTGCCCGCCGGCGCCAAGGGCGAGCCCACGCTGCGCCCGCACCGCATCGCCGTCGGCCTGTACGAACTCGACGACGACAGCGGCAAGTTGCTGCGCGACGAGCGCATCGAGCTGGACGTCGACGGGGAACTGACCGCCGTCCCGCAGCTCGTCGGCAAGCGCCGCCCGGCCGTGATCCTGCTCAACGACGACGACCTGTCGTACGCGAAGGTCCGCCTGGACGAGCAGTCCCTGGCGTTCGTCACGGAGCACCTCGGCGACTTCGAGTCGTCCCTGCCCCGCGCCCTGTGCTGGGCGTCGGCCTGGGACATGACCCGCGACGCGGAGCTCGCGACCCGCGACTACCTCTCGCTGGTGCTGTCCGGCATCGGCAAGGAGTCCGACATCGGGGTCGTGCAGTCGCTCCAGCGCCAGGTGAAGCTGGCCATCGACCTGTACGCCGACCCGGCCGCCCGCGAGGCGCTGCTGGCCCGCTGGACCGACGCCACGCTGGCCCACCTGCGGGCGGCGGCGCCGGGCAGCGACCACCAGCTGGCGTGGGCGCGGGCGTTCGCCGCGACGGCCCGCACACCCGAGCAGCTGGACCTGCTGGACGCGCTGCTGGAGGGCGCGCAGACCATCGAGGGCCTGGTCGTCGACACGGAGCTGCGGTGGACGTTCGTGCAGCGGCTCGCGGCGGTCGGCCGGTTCGACGAGACGGAGATCGCGGGCGAGTACGACCGGGACCGCACGGCCGCCGGTGAGCGCCACGCGGCCACGGCCCGCGCGGCCCGTCCGACCCCGGAGGCGAAGGCGGAGGCCTGGGCGTCGGTCATCGACTCCGACAAGCTGCCGAACGCCGTGCAGGAGGCGGTCATCGGCGGCTTCGTCCAGACCGACCAGCGCGAGCTGCTCGCCCCGTACGCCGACCGCTACTTCGAGGTGGTCAAGGACATCTGGGAGTCCCGCTCCCACGAGATGGCCCAGCAGATCGCGGTCGGCCTCTACCCGACCGTCCAGGTCTCCCAGGAGACGCTGGACAAGACGGACGGCTGGCTGGGCTCCGCCGAGCCGAACGCGGCCCTGCGCCGTCTGGTCTCGGAGTCGCGGGCCGGTGTGGAGCGCGCGCTGCGGGCGCAGCGGGCGGACGCGGCGGCCGGGCAGTAGCCCGGCGGCTGTCACGACAGCGGTGGGGCGTCCGGCGGTGCCGGGCGCCCCTTCGCTTTCGCCTTCCGCGGCCGGAGACCGCCGTGGCCCTACCGCCGCAGCGCCCCGTCCGTGACGTCCCTCGCATCCGTCCGGGCGTTCCCTTCGCGGAAGCGGAGGGTGCGCGCCTTGCGCGGGGTGACGAACTGGCCCGCCACCGTCGCCCCGAGGGCCAGCACCATGCCCACCAGCTGCACCGGCGTGAGCGCCTGCCCGAGGGCCGCCCAGCCGACGACGGCCGCGGTCAGCGGGGAGAGCGGGACGAGGAAGGTGACCTGGGTGGCGGTGAGGCGGCCGATCCCGCGGAACCACAGCCAGTACGCGACCGCCGTGTTGGCGACGGCGAGGTAGAGGTAGCCGCCGACCGCCGGGCCGTCCAGGACGGGCGGCGCGCCCTCGATCAGCAGCGCGAGGGGCGCGATGAGCAGGCCGCCCGCGGTCAGCTGCCAGCCGGCGAGGGCCAGCGGGCCGACGCCCTCGGGGCGCCCCCACCGCTGGGTGAGCACGGTGCCGGTCGACATCGACGCGGTGGAGGCGAGGGCCGCCAGCAGCCCCAGCGTGTCCAGCTGCCCGGCCGCCCGCAGCACGACCATGCTGACGCCGAACGCCGCGACGATCCCGGTGAGCAGCGTGCGCGCCGAGGGCCGCTGCCCGAGCAGCAGCGCCGAGAGGCCGGCCACGAACAGCGGGCCGGCCGAGCCGACGACCGCCGCCAGACCGCCGGGCAGCCGGTACGCGGAGAGGAACAGCAGCGGGAAGAAGGCGCCGATGTTCAGTGCCCCCAGCACCGCCGCCTTCCACCACCAGGCACCGCGCGGCAGCACCCGGGCGAGGGCGAGCAGTAGCAGACCGGCGGGCAGGGCGCGCATCAGGGCGGTGAACAGGGGGCGGTCGGCGGGGAGGAACTCGGTGGTGACCGCGTAGGTCGTGCCCCAGGAGACGGGTGCGAGGGCGGTCAGGGCGATGAGAGCGGGGCGGGACGCGGCCATGGGGTGAACCCTTCGAATAGGTCAGTGGAAAATAGCTTAGCGCTAAGCAACTTTCAGTCAAGCTACTTTCTTGCGGGTGACCGAGGGGGAGCCGATACTCGTGCCATGAGCGAACGCCCGGAGCAGCGCAAGGACCCCGTCGACGCGATCATCGAGCAGTGGGCGAAGGTCCGGCCCGACCTGGACACCACCGCCATGGAGGTCTTCGGCCGGGTCAACCGGCTCTCGATCGCGATGGCGGACCGAGTGACGAAGGCGTACGCGGTGTTCGGGATCTCCCGCGGCGAGTTCGACGTCCTGGCCACCCTGCGCCGCTCCGGAGAGCCCTACACGCTCTCGCCCCGGCAGCTCTCCGCCACGCTGATGCTCACCACGGGCGGCATGACGGGCCGCCTCGACAAGCTGGAGCGCGCGGGCCTGCTGCGCCGCTCACCCGACCCGCACGACCGACGCGGCCTGCACGTCACCCTCACCGACAAGGGCCTGGCCCTGGTCGACGAGGCGGTCGGCGTGGGCCTCGCGGCGCAGACCGAGGCCCTGTCGGCCCTGGACCCCGAACAGGCCGGCCAACTGGCCGGCCTGCTGCGCGAACTGCTCCGCTCCACCGCGGGGTAGGGCCGCAACCGCGCCGCCTCACCCCACGTGGGCGGCGGGCTCACCCCGCGTGGGCGGCGAGTTCACCCCAGGTGAGCGGCGGGCTCACCCCACGTGGGCGGCGAACTCACCTCACGTGGGTGGCGAGGGCCGTCTCGATCGTCCGCTCGTCGGCCGACTCCGCCGCCCACGCCACATACCCGTCCGGCCGCACGAGCACGGCCGTACGGCGCCCGCTCGCCCAGCGTTCGACGGCCAGCCGGTCCTTGCGCTCGGCTTCCGCCCCGACCTCCTCCGGGGCGATCAGCACGAACCGGCCACCGCGCAGCGCCTCGTGCAGACGAGTGCCGCCGGCCAGGGCGACGTCGGGTGCCCGCCGGCCGGTGAGGCGGTGGGAGCCCCGGGGCGCGGGGTAGCGGTAGCCGATGCCGGTGACCTGGCCGAGCGCCTTGCGCCGCACCAGGCCCACGCTGCCGACCAGGGCGGCGACGGCGGTGCGCAGGGCGATCGTCCAGGGCCGCTTGGCCATGGCGGCCCGGACGATGCCGCCGCTGCTCAGCAGCACCGTCCGGCCGACGGGGTGGCGCTCGGCCTGGTAGGTGTCGAGGAGGGCGTCGTCCGCGTGCCCCTTGAGGACGGCGGCCAGCTTCCAGCTCAGGTTGGCGGCGTCCTGCAGGCCGGTGTTCATGCCCTGGGCGCCGGCCGGGGTGTGGACGTGCGCGGCGTCCCCGGCGAGGAAGACCCGGCCCGCGCGGTAGGCGGGGGCCTGGCGCTCGTCGCTGTGGAAGCGGGACATCCAGCGCGGGTCGTGCATACCGAAGTCTTTGCCGAGGGCACGCCGGGTGGTCGCCTTGATCTCGTCGAGGCCGACGGGGGCGTCGTCGGGGAGGTCACGGCCCCGGTCCCAGCAGATGACGCGGTGGTAGCCGTCGCCGAAGGGGACGAGGAAGGCGAAGGCGTCGCCGACGGCGTTGAAGGTGAGCAGTTCGCCGGGCTGCTCGGTGACCCGGACGTCCGCGAGCATGAGGGAGCGGATCACCGAGCGGCCGGGGAAGGGCAGTCCGACCGCGTTCCGCACGGTGCTGCGCATCCCGTCGGCGCCGACGACGTACGCCGCGCGCAGCGACTCCGTGGCGCCCCCGGGTCCGCGGACCTCGACCGTCACGCCCTCGGCGTCCTGCGTCAGCCCGGTCACCTCGGTCTCGTGACGGAACCGCACCCCGGCGTCGGCCGCCCGCCGCTCCAGGACCTCCTCCACCTCGTACTGCGGGAGGACCAGGATGTGGTTGAACCGGGAGGGCAGCGCGGACAGGTCGAGGTGGAGGCGGCCGTAGAGGCGGAACCGGGTGAGCCGCCGGCCCGACCGCTCCAGTTCGTCGGCGATCCCCCGGGCGTCGAACTGCTCCAGGGTGCGGGCGTGCAGGACGAAGGCGCGGGAGAGGTTGCTGATCCGGTGCGGGCGCTTCTCGACGACGGTGACGGGGACACCGGCGGTGGCGAGGTCGCCGGCGAGGAGCAGACCGGTGGGGCCGGAGCCGACGACGATCACGGAGCGGGCGGTGCCGTTCATCAGGGCCTCCCTGGAGCCGACGTACGTTGGTCAACAACTGTTTGCCAACGCTCGTTGACCAACGTACGGCGCGTTCTCAGCCGCGTCAACGGTTGTTGGCCTACGCGTGTTGGCCTAGGCTCGCCGACATGCCCGACAGCACGTCACCCGACAGCCCTCCCGCTCCCGCCCCTGCCCCTGACCCCGCCCCCGCCCGGCGCTCCGACGTCACGCGCGCCGCCATCCTCGACGCCGCCCGCGAGCGTTTCGCGGCCGACGGGTACGAGCGGGCCACCATCCGCGCCATCGCCCGGGACGCGAAGATCGACCCGTCGATGGTGATGCGCTACTTCGGCAGCAAGGAGGGCCTGTTCGCGGCGGCCGTGGCCGTCGACATCAGGCTGCCCGACGTGGGCGCGCTGCCCCGGCAGGAGGTCGGCCGCGTCCTCGTGGCGCACTTCCTCGACCAGTGGGAGGGGAACGAGGTGCTCACCGCGCTGCTCCGGGTCGGGGCCGGCAGCCAGGCCGGGGCCGAGCGCATGCAGGGCGTCTTCCGCGACCAGGTGATGCCGGTCGCCGGCCGGGTGTGTCCCGACCCGGAGCAGACCGCGACGCGCGCCGCGCTCACCGCCGCGCAGTTGCTGGGCCTGGCGCTCACCCGGTACGTCCTGCGGCTGCCGCCGGCCGTGGCGCTGACCCGCGAGGAGATCGTGGCGTGGCTGGGCCCCACGGTGCAGCGCTATCTGACGGCCCCGCATCCCTAGACACTCATGGCGCCAAAGACGAAGGCGCCGCCCGCGGCACACGTACCGCGGGATCGCGTGTACGTACGCTGCGGACGGCGCCCTCGGAGAGCCGCGCGGCGGTCCGGGTGAAGCTCCGCGTCAGGCCTTGGCCTCGGCCTTGTCGCCGGACTTGGTCGTGATGTTGGAGCTGGTCGGGTCCTTCTTCTTGTGCGTCCTGTCGCCGACCATCACCAGTCCGGCGATGACCAGGTACAGCACGATCGGGGCCACGACGAAGAGGCCCAGCGTCTCGATGACGCTCAGGCCCGGGCCGGGGTCGTCACCGTCGTCGCGGGTGAGCGCGCTCGCGGGGGACGACATGAGCAGCATCATCAGCGTCGTACCGGCTGCCAGGGCGCCGGCGCGCAGGGCGTTCTTCTTGTCCACGGTGTCAAAGTATCCAACGCCGACCGGGGCCGCGCGTCCGGGGTGCCGTAAGGAGCGCGGGCCTCAGGTGCCGACGTCCCGCAGCACCTCCGTCAGCGCGTGCAGCCGCGGTGAGGCGGCGAGGTCCTCCAGCGTCACCGGGCGCCCCTGCGCGTCGGCGATCGGCAGGCGCCAGTTCGGGTACTGGTCCCAGGTGCCCGGGAGGTTCTGCGGGCGGCGGTCGCCGACGCCGTCCGGGAGCCAGACGCCGACCATGCGGGCGGGAGTGCGCAGCAGGAAGCGGTGGACGGCCTGGATCTCGGCCTCCTCCGAGGAGGTGTCGGTGCCGCCGCCGGTGCCGTGCAGCAGGCCGAGTTCGGAGAGCAGGGAGAGCCACTCCGCCGTGTCGGCGGCGGCTTCGGCCCGTTCCTCCGCCAGCGGGCGGGTCAGCAGGCCCAGGCTGTCGCGGAGTTCGACGTGCTCGCCGGTGAGGCGGGCGGCGGTGGAGGGCAGGTCGTGGGTGGTGGCGGTGGCGAGGCAGTCGGCGCGCCAGCTCTCGGGGAGCAGGGGGCGGCCGTCGCCGTCCCAGTCGCGTTCGAACCACAGGACGGACGTGCCGAGCACGCCGCGCTCGCGCAGCGCCTCGCGGACTCCGGGTTCGACCGTGCCGAGGTCCTCGCCGATGACCAGGGCGCCGGCCCGGGAGGCCTCCAGGACGAGGACGGCGAGCATGGCCTCGGCGTCGTAGCGGACGTAGGTGCCCTGCGTGGGCGGGTGGCCCTGGGGGACCCACCACAGGCGGAACAGGCCCATGACGTGGTCGATGCGCAGGGCTCCGGCGTAGCGGAACAGGGCGCGCAGCAGCTCGCGGAAGGGGGCGTAGCCGGATTCCGCGAGCCGGTCGGGGCGCCAGGGGGGCAGGCCCCAGTCCTGGCCGCGGGCGTTGAAGGCGTCCGGTGGGGCGCCGACCGACATGCCGGCGGCGAAGTACTCCTGCTGCGCCCAGGCGTCGGCGCCGCCGGGGTGGACGCCGACCGCGAGGTCGTGCACGATCCCGACCGGCATCCCGGCCTCGCGGCCGGCGCGCTGCGCGGCGGTCAGCTGGGTGTCGGTGAGCCAGGCGAGCCGGGACCAGAAGTCGACGCGGTCCATGAGGCCGTTGCGGGCGCGGGTCGTGTCGGCCGAGCGGGGGTCGCGCAGGCCGGTCGGCCAGCGGTGCCAGTCGGAGCCGTGCACCTCGGCGAGGGCGCACCAGGTGGCGTGGTCCTCCAGGGCCTGCCCCTGCTCGGCGAGGAAGTCGCAGTAGGCGGCGCGTCTGCCGGGGCCGAGGGGGACCGCGCAGAGCAGTTCCAGCGCCTCTCGCTTGAGCTCCCACACGGCGTCCCGGTCGATGAGGGCGCCCTTCTCCAGGACGGCGGCACGCAGCCGGCCGGATCTCTCCAGCAGTGCGCGCAGCCGCTCGGGGTCCTCGGTGTACGCGGCCTCGGGGACGTCCTCGACGCGCAGGTGGACGGGGTCGGGGAAGCGGCGTGAGGAGGGGCGGTACGGGGAGGGGTCGGTGGGGGCGCCGGGCACGGCCGCGTGCAGCGGGTTGACCTGGACGAACCCGGCGCCGAGGGACCGCCCGGCCCAGCCGGCCAGCTCGGCGAGGTCACCGAGGTCGCCCATGCCCCAGGAGCGGCGGGACAGCAGGGAGTAGAGCTGGACGAGGAGTCCGTACGAGCGTCCGGTGGGGGTGGGCAGGCGGGGCGGGGCGATGATCAGGTGGGCGTCCGCGGTGCGGCCGTCGGGGGCGGTGGCGGTCAGCCGGTGGACGCCGGGCGGGAGTTGTTCCGCCGAGGCGCGCGTCTCGCCCTGCTCGGTCTCGATGCGCAGCCGGCTGCCCTCGGGGAGTGCGGCGAGGGCGGCCGGGGGGCTGCCGCCCCAGCCGACCAGGGTCGGTGGCAGCAGCCTCTCGGCCTGTTCCCGCTCGCGGGCGGCGAGCGCGGCGCGGACGGCGCCGGGCGTGCTCGCGTCCACGCCGAGGGCGGCCAGGGTCAGGGTGACCGCGGTGGCCGAGGCCGCGACCGTGCGGTCCGGGGACGGGCTGTAGGAAGTGGCCACGCCGTGCAGGGCGGCGAGGCGGGACAGGTCCTCGGAGGGCGCGTCGGCCGGCCGGGGTGCGGTCATCTAGGGCCTCGTGAAGTCCGGGACGAAGGCCGGGGGCTCGCTGGTCAGGGGGGCGGCTTCGGCGAGCGGCGGCTCGCTGGTGAGGGGCTCGGCGTCGGGCAGCGGGGGTTCGCTGGTGAGCGGGGGCTCGGTGCAGGTGCTCTCGGAGCTGAAGACGCAGTAGTGGGGGTCGTCAAGGTCGGCGGACGGGTCCGCCACGGGTTTGGACGGGGCCGGGAGCGGAAGGAAAGTCATCGCAGCCACGGGGGCCTCCTTGTCGGGTACGGCATTCGACGGGTTATCGCAGCCCTACCCAGTCGACGCGAAGGCAGACGCCCCAGGCCGAACATCGTGCTTCTGCTCACATCCCGCTCCCCTCCACTCTGACCATATTCCGTCAAATGCGGTCAGATCGGCCACTCTCGTTGACACTCTCACCGGCCGGGTGGTGGGCTCGTTCTCCCGGTCGGACACCTGTGGAGGGGGCCTGTGGGACTGCGGCGTGGGAAGCGGGCGGCAGCCTTGGCGGTCGCCGTCGTCGCCGGGAGCCTCGGCGCCCCGCCCGCCGCGGTGGCCGCCCCGCCGGCTCCCGGTACGAGCACCGCACCGACGTCCGACACGGCCGGGGCGGACCTCTCCGTATGGCCGCGCCCGCAGTCCCTGCGCGCGAACGGCGCCCCGGTCGCGGTGCCGGACGAGGTGGCGCTGATCACCGACGCGCGAGCCGACCGCCCTGCCGTCGAGGCCCTGCGCGAGCTGCTGCGGCAGGCCGGGGCCCGCCGGATCACGGACTCCGCCGCGCCCGGGGCCCTGGTCGTGCGCGCGCGGACCGAGCCCGTCCGGCGGGGCGACCGTCACGCCCTGCCCGCCGGGGGGTACGAGCTGTCCGTGGGCCCGGGCGGCGTCAGCCTCACCGGCACCGGAGAGGACGGCCTGTTCCACGCCGTGCAGACACTGCGCCAGCTGCTGCGCCCCGGCGGCGGATTCACGGCGGCCGTCGTACGCGATTGGCCCGGCACCGCCGTACGCGGCATCACCGAGGGTTTCTACGGCACCGCGTGGACGCACCGGCAGCGGCTGGCGCAGCTGGACTTCATGGGGCGCACCAAGCAGAACCGCTACCTGTACGCCCCCGGTGACGACCTCTACCGGCAGGCGCGCTGGCGCGAGCCGTATCCGGCGGGGCAGCGGGCCGGGTTCCGGGAGCTGGCCGAGCGGGCGCGCCGCAACCACGTCACGCTCGGCTGGGCGGTGGCCCCGGGGCAGGCGATGTGCTTCGCGTCGGACGCCGACGTGCGGGCGCTGACGCGGAAGCTGGACGCGATGTGGGCGCTCGGGTTCCGGGCCTTCCAGCTCCAGTTCCAGGACGTCAGCTACAGCGAGTGGCACTGCGAGGCGGACGCCGAGCGGTTCGGCTCCGGCCCCGAGGCGGCGGCGCGGGCGCAGGCCCGGGTGGCGAACGCGGTGGCCCGGCACCTGGCGGAACGGCATCCCGGGGCGGCCGGGCTGTCCCTGATGCCGACCGAGTACTACGAGGACGGCACGACCGACTACCGGCGGGCGCTGTCGGGCGCGCTGGCCGAGGGGGTCGAGGTGGCGTGGACGGGCGTCGGGGTGGTGCCCCGCACCATCACGGGCCGGGAACTGGCCGCCGCGCGTGAGGCGTTCCGGCACCCGCTGGTCACGATGGACAACTACCCGGTCAACGACTACGAGCCGGACCGCCTCTTCCTCGGCCCGTACCGGGGCCGGGAGCCGGCCGTCGCGACCGGTTCGGCCGCCCTGCTCGCCAACGCGATGCAGCAGCCGGAGGCGTCCCGCATCCCGCTGTTCACCGCCGCGGACTTCGCCTGGAACCCGCGCGGCTACCGGCCGGGCGAGTCCTGGCGGGCCGCGATCGCCGACCTCGCGGGCGGGGACCGGCGCCGCGAGCAGGCCCTGGCCGCGCTCGCCGGCAACGACGCGTCGTCGGTGCTGGACGAGGAGGAGTCGGCGTATCTGCGCCCGCTGACCGAGGCGTACTGGCAGGCGCGTACGGCGGGCGGCACCGGCGGGGACGGCACCGCCGCGCGCCGGCTGCGCGAGGCCTTCACGGTGCTGCGCGAGCTGCCCCGGCGGCTGTCGGGCACGGGCCTGGCCAGGGAGGTCGGGCCGTGGGCGGAGCAACTGGCGCGGTACGGCGAGGCGGGCACGACCGCGCTCGACATGCTGGACGCGCAGCGCGCCGGGGACGCGGCGGCGGCCTGGACGGCGTACCGCGGGCTCGGCGGCCTGCGGGCCCGGCTGGAGTCGGCCCGGGTCGAGGTCGGCGGGGCCGTGCTCGACCCGTTCCTGCGGCGGGCGCAGAAGTCGTACGCGGCCTGGGCGGGCATCGACCACGAGCCGCCCCGCGCCCCCGGCGACGGCCGCACCCTGCGCTTCCCGCACCCCCGCCCGCTGACGGCCGTGACGATCCTGACCGACCCCGGCACGGAGGGCACCGCCGAGGTGCACGTGCCCGGCCGGGGCTGGCGGGCCCTCGGCCACCTGTCCGCCTCCGGCGCGAGCGAGCTTCCCCTCCGCGACGAGACCCGACGGGGCCCCGCCCCGGAGGGCGACGCCGGGCGGGAGGCCGGGCGGGCGGCGGGCGCGGTGGCCGTGGACGCCGTGCGGGTCGTCGGGGCCGCCCCGTCGCGCGTGCGTCATCTCGTTCCCTGGTTCGCGGACTCCCCGGCCGCCTCCCTGGAACTGGCGCGGGACCGCGTGGACGCCGAGACCGGGCGGACCCGGCGGCTGACGGCCGGGCTCGGCTCGCTGCGTCCCGCCGACGCCCGCGGCAGGCTCACCGTCGAGGCGCCCGAGGGCGTCCGCGTCCGGGTGCCGAGCTCCGAGCTGACCGTGCCCCGCGGCACCACCGTGGAGGTCCCGGTCGAGGTGACCGTGGAGCACGGCACGCCGATGCGGTCGTACGACGTCCGGCTGCGCTTCGCGGACGCGACCCGCACGCTCACCGTGCGCGCCTTCCCGCCCACCGGCGGCCCCGACCTGGCCCGCACCGGCACCGCCCGCTCCTCGGGCGACGAGACGCCCGACTTCCCGGCGTCGGCGGCGAACGACGGCGACCCGGACACGCGCTGGTCCTCCCCGGTCGACGACGGCGCCTGGTGGCAGGTCGAGCTGCCCCGCCCGGCCCGCCTCGGACGGGTCGTGCTGCGCTGGCAGGACGCCCACCCCTCGGCGTACCGCGTCCAGGTCTCGCCGGACGGCCGCCGCTGGCGCACGGCGGCCGCCGTACGGGACGGCCGGGGCGGCCGGGAGAGCGTCCGCATGGACGAGCGGGACGTGCGCTTCGTACGGGTGCAGGGCGAGAAGCGGGCCACGCCGTACGGCTATTCGCTGTGGTCGGCGCAGGCGTACGCCGTGACGGAGTGAACCCGGCGAGACCCGTCGGCGAGTGACCGGCGAGACCCCGTCGGCGTTTTTCCCCTCCGCCCACTATTCACTCAGTACATGTACTGAGTACATAATGGTCGGCATGAGCACCCGCCACATCCTGCTGGGCCTGCTCGCCACGGGTCCCAGTCACGGCTACGACCTCAAGCGACGCCACGACGAACGCTTCCCGCAGGCCCGCCCGCTGGCCTACGGGCAGGTCTACACGACCCTCCAACGCCTCGTCCGGGACGGCCTCGCCGAGGTCGAGGGCACCGACTCGGACGGCGGCCCGGAGCGGACGATGTACCGCGCGTCGGAGAAGGGGACGAGCGAGCTGGCCCGCTGGGCCGCCGAGATCGCCCCGCCCGCGCCCTTCGTGGCGAACGAGATCTTCGCCAAGGTCGTCGTCGCGATCCTGACGGGCGGCGACCCGGCCGCGTACCTGGGCGCCCAGCGCACCGCGCACATGGAGCGGATGCGGGAGCTCACGGCGGTCAAGGCCGCCAGGGGCGCCGACCTGGCGACCGTGCTCTCGGCGGACTACGCCCTCAACCACCTCGACGCCGACCTTCGCTGGATGAACACCACGGCGGCCCGGCTCACCACCCTGACCGCGGAGGTCGACGCAGCATGACCAAACCCGTGCCTGTTCTCACGGCCAGTGACCTCGTCAAGGCGCACGGCAGGACGAGTGCCCTGCGCGGCGCGTCGATCGAGCTGGGCGCGGGCGAGATCCTCGCCGTGACCGGCCCGAGCGGCAGCGGGAAGTCGACGCTGCTGCACTGCCTGGCCGGCATCGTCCGCCCGGACGAGGGCTCGGTGACCTACGACGGCCGGCGCCTGGAGGACCTGCCCGAGAAGCGGCTGAGCGAGCTGCGCCGCACCGAGTTCGGCGTGGTGTTCCAGTTCGGGCAGCTCATCCCCGAGCTGACGGCCCTGGACAACGTCGCCCTGCCGCTGCTGCTGGCCGGCACCGACCGGGCCGGAGCCCGGGAGCGGGCCGGCGAGTGGCTGGAGCGGTTCGGGGTGCGCGGCCAGCAGGACCTGCGGCCGGGCGAGATGAGCGGCGGCCAGGCCCAGCGGGCCGCACTGGCCCGCGCCCTGGTCACCGGCCCGCGGGTCGTCTTCGCCGACGAGCCGACGGGCGCGCTGGACTCCCTGGCGAGCGAGCAGGTCATGACGGCCCTGGTGCGCACAGCCCGCGAGACGGGCGCGGCGGTCCTGCTGATCACCCACGACGCACAGGTGGCGGCGTACGCGGACCGCGAGGTGCGGCTCAGCGACGGGACCGTGGCCGGGCTGGAGGTGACCGCGTGAGATCCGACCTCCGTCTCGCCCTGGAGCTGATCCGCGGCTCCGACCGCCGGGAGTGGTGGCGGATCGCGCTCACCGTGACCGGCGCGGCGCTCGCGACCGGCTTCGCGCTCGGGGCCGTCGTACTGGCCTCCCTGCGGGGCGGTCACCAGGTGCCCGTGGGCCACGGCCTGCTGGACGAGCCCGGCACGCGCTCCGGGGTGATCGTCAGCCTGCTGCTCCTGCTCGTCCCGGTGCTGGGCTTCCTCGGCCAGTGCACCCGCATCGGCGCCGTGCACCGCGACCGGCGGCTGGCCGGGCTGCGGCTGGCCGGGGCGACGCCCTGGCAGGTGCGGCGGATCGCGGCACTGGAGACCGGGCTGGCCTGCCTGCTGGGCTCGGCGGTCGCCACCGTCTGCTCGGTGGTGCTCCTGCTGCGCCTGTGGGCTGAGCCGACCGTCCTCGCCTGGGCGGGCGTCGCGGCCGTCTCCGTCGGGGTGCCGGTGCTGGGCGCGGCGACGGGCGCGCTGGCCCTGCGCCGCGTGGTGGCCTCACCCCTCGGCTGGGTGCGCCGGGTGCGGCCGCGCAGCGGACGGGGCCCGGGGCTGCTGTTCCTGGGCGCGATGCTGCTGGTGGCGGTCCTGGCGCTCGGCGCCGTGCTCAGCACCTCCACCTCCCCCGGCCGGCCGGGCACGGATCACTGGCGGACGCCGCTGCTGGTGTTCGGCTTGATCATCGCGGTGGGCGCGGGCGCGGTGTGGCTCGCCGGGGCCACGGCGGGACTCACGGGGCGGCTGCTGGCGCCCCGGGCCCGGTCGGCGGCGACGCTGATCGCGGCGGAACGGCTGCGCGACGACCCGTGGGCGGCGGCCCGTACCCATGCGGCGGTGCTGCTGGTGACCATCGTGGGTGCCGTCTTCACGGGCGTCCGGCAGGTGCTCCTGGACGTGGTGAACTCGGACAGGCAGCTGAGCGAGAGCACGTCCTACTACACCACCGGCCTCGACCTGACGGCCACCGCCATCGCGGTCGGTCTCCTCATCACCCTGTCCGGTCTCGCCGTCGGCACCGCCGAGTCCCTGGCCACCCGCCGCCGCGGCCTGGCCGCACAGGCCGCCGCCGGGGTGCCGCACGCGGTGCTCGGCCGGGCGCTGCTGCTGGAGACCGCGCTGCCGCTGGCACCGGCGGTGCTGCTCGCGGGCGCCGGGGGCGCGGCACTCGGCACCGGATACGCCAAGCTCGCCGACGGCGGACATTGGCCCACGCCATGGACGGCGCTCCTGGTCCCCGTGGTGGTCTACGCCGCCTGCCTGCTGGCCGCCGCCACCGCGCTGCCCCTGCTGCGCCGCTCGGTGCGCCCCGGGGAACTGCGGTACGCCTGACCGCGCTCCGCAGGGCGGGCCGGCCCGGGGGAACGGGGGTTCCCCGCCGTCTCGGCCGCCGCGCCCATCGCACGCGCGATCCGCTCGACGACCGTCAGCTCCACGCCCTCCTCCAGCACGAAGGCGGCCGAGAGGTACGC
>NZ_JBEYZD010000056.1:0-58275 GCF_040645895.1 Streptomyces olindensis
GGGCCTTCTCCAGCAACGCCCCCATCGACGCCGCGAGTTCGATACACGGCACCCCTGGACTCCCGCGATCGCGGCCGCACTCGCGGCCACCCTGCTCGGCCTGACGGCGTGCACCACCGCCGCGGCGTCCCCCACGCCGCACGCCGCGGACACCCCGCGCCCCGGCGCCGCCGGACTCGGCGACCGGCTCCACCCCGGGCTCGGCAACGGCGGCTACGACGTCCGCCACTACGACCTCAACCTGCGGTTCACCAAGGACCTGAAGCAGTACACCGCCACCTCCACCGTCCAGGCCCGCGCCTCGCACGCCCTGTCCCGCTTCAACCTCGACCTGACCGGCACCACCGTCCGTGAGGTCACCGTCGACGGCCGCACGGCCCGCTGGTCTCGCTCCGGCGAGGAACTCCGCGTGACGCCGGCGGTGCCGCTGCGGCGCGGGGAGCGGTTCACCGTACGAGTCCGGATCCAGGCCCCCGTGCCGGACACGCGGCAGGCGGCGCAGCTGGGCACGGGCCCCGTGGTCGGCATGTTCCGCGACGGCTCCTGGGTCCAGACCATCAACCAGCCGTCCGGCGCCCACCGCATCGCCGCCCTGGCCGACCACCCCGCCCAGAAGGCGCCCGCCACCATCACCATCACCGCGCCCTCCCGGCTGAACTCCATCGCCAACGGCGAACTCAGCGCCACCAGGCGCGAAGGCGCGTACACCACCCGCCGCTTCGAGAGCCGCCGGAAGCTTGCCACCGAACTGCTCCAGATCGGCGTCGGCCCCTTCACCGTCGTCCACAAGCAGGGCCCGCACGGCATCAAGCTGCGCTACGCGCTCCCCACCGAACAAGCGCGGGCCATCGAACCGCAGTTGAACAGGACCGTCCCCGAAGCGATCCGGTTCCTGGAGCACCGCCTGGGCCGGGGCGGCTTCCCGCTGCGCACGTACGGCGTCTACGCCACCCCCGTGGGCGGCGAACTGGAGACGCAGTCCCTGACCCTGCTGCCCGCCGGGCATCTGACCCCCGAGGGATTCGCGGACAACGGCACGGACGGCGTCGTGGAACACGAGATCTCCCACGAGTACTTCGGCAACAGCGTCTCCCCGCGCCGCTGGAGCGACCTGTGGCTGAACGAGGGCCACGCCGTCTACTACGAGACCCTGTGGACGGCCGAACGCCACGGCGTCAACGCGGAGCAGTCGATCCGCGAGATGTACCGGAAGGCCAACGCCAACCTCCGCAAGGAGGGGCCGATCGCCGCGCCGCGCCGCGGCGCCTTCAAGCCCCAGGCGCTCGCCCCCTACGGCTGGACCCCTTACCAGGGCGGAGCCCTGACCCTGTACGCCCTGCGGCAGAAGGTCGGCGAGGCCGACTTCCGGCGCATCGAGCGCGCCTGGATCCGCGAACACCGCGACGGCGTCGCCGACACCGCCGACTTCATCCGCCTGGCCGGCCGTGTCACCGGCCGCGACCTCGGCCCGTTCCTGCGCTCCTGGCTGTACGCCGAGAAGGTCCCGCCCATGCCAGGGCACCCCGACTGGCGCTCCTGAACCACCCGGGAACGGGGCTGTTTCAAGCCCTCGGTTCCGCCGAGTGAACACCGCACGACACTGGAAGGAAGAACCCCCATGAGCACTGCCCCGCTTCCGCAGCGCAGAGCCTTTCTCACCGGAGGGCTGCTCGCCACCGCCGCCGTGATAACCGGCTGTTCGTCGAAGACGGACAACAGCGCAGCAGCGGCGAAAGCGACGCCCGCAGCTGCGACGACGACCCCTTCAGCCGCCACGAACGCACGCCCCGACTCACCCTGGGCGGCCTTCGCACGGCTGATGGACGGCAACAAGCGCTGGGTGGACGGGAACCTTCAGCACCCCGATCGCAATCCCGCGCGGCGCGAGTTCGTCGCCGAGGAGCAGAAGCCCTACGGCGTGATCCTGTCGTGCATCGACTCCCGGGTGCCGCCGGAGCTGCTTTTCGACACCGGGCTCGGCGACCTGTTCGTCATGCGCACCGGCGGCCAGGTGGTCGCCCCGGTCGTCACCGGTTCCGTCGAGTACGGCCCCATGACCGCGGGGACCCCGCTGATCGTCGTCCTCGGGCACCAGCGCTGCGGCGCCATCAAGGCGGCGTACAAGGCGCTGAAGGACAACAAGCCGCTGCCCGGCAACCTCCAGTCGATCGTCGAAGCCCTGCGCCCCGCATACGAGGAGATCTCCCAGCAGAAGCACGCCGACCCCGTCGACGCCATGATCCGCGTCCACACCAAGCAGACCTCCGCCGACCTGCGGACCAACGCCGACCTCGCCCCGCTCGTGAAGAAGGGCGACGTGGCCGTCGTCAGCGCCTACTACTCGCTCGACACCGGCCGCGTCGAGGTCCTCACCGGAGCCCCTTCCGCCTGACGCGGGCATCTGGCCAGGCCCGGCTCGCCCCCTTCAAGGAGGGTGGGCCGGGCCGCGTACGCGCATGTCGGCCGCCGGTCGGCCATCCGCCATGCGGTCCTCGCCGCGCGAGTTCGCTCGGTCCTGCGCCGAAGCGCCTTGAGGCATGGCTGAAGTGGGAGGTCGTCACCGGCCACCGCCTGCCCTGCACGGCGGTCGGCGCCTCAGCCGTCACGCCTCCACGACTGCCTCGAGGATGGATCGAGATGCCTTCAGTCCCGGGCGAGGATGCGGGGGTGTTCCCAGGCACGGCACGGTCCTCAAGCCCGGAAAGGCAACAGCTTCCTACGGATCACCGCCGGCGTCGGTGTTCACAGGGCCCGTGGACTCGCGCACGACGACGGTCGCGTCGAGGTCGGGAACCTGTCGGCTGAGTGGCCGCCCCTCGGCTTCGTGCAGGGCGATCTCGGCCAGGTAGTGGCCCAGACCGGCGGTGTCGAAACGGACGCTGGAGATCGAGGGCACGAACATCGCCGCCAAGGGTGTGTCGTCGTGACCGACGACAGCGAGGTCGCCGGGGACGGACAGCCCGGCACGTACCGCAGCGCCCACCGTCGCAGCAGCCGTCTCGTCGTTGAAAGCGACCACAGCAGTCACACCGGTCTCGTGCCACGCCTCGACCGCTCGGTCGGCGGAACCGTCGCGGTAGTCCACCGGGCGGGCGTCCACGACCCCGAGTTCGAGCTGCTCGGCGGCATGTCGGGCAGCACGGGACCGGGACTCGGCCAGCAGCGCGTGTCGTGGGTCGGCGGACAGGGCGATGGCAAGGCGTCGGTGGCCCAGACTGTGCAGGTGTTGGACCTGACGTCGGGCGCCGGCGACGATCGCCGCCACGGACGCGGCGTCGGGGGAGGAGGCACCCGGCAGGCGTGGATCCGGGAAGACCTTGGTCACGCCCGCGGCATGCAGCGAGTCGAGTTCGTCAGGGCTGAACGCGTCGAGGCCCACCATCATCGCGTAGCCGATGACGACATCGGGTTCGAGGACCTCCCACAGCGGGCGGGAGTGCCCGCCGGCGCGACGGGTGTAGGTCACGAGCGAGTAACCCGCCTCGTCGAGCGCTGCCGATGCCTCTTCCAGGTGCTTCGAGAAAGTGAACCCCATCGGCCAGTCCGGGAGTACCAGCAGGATGATGCGGCTGCGTCCGCTGGCAAGCCGCTGGGCGCTGGTATGCGGGCGGTAGCCCAGGCGTGAGGCCTCGTCCAGGACGCGTCGCCGAGTGGCTTCGGAGATCGTCTGCCCTGGCGTGTTGTTGAGTACGTATCCGACCGTCGCCCGGGAGACCCCCAGTGAGCGGGCGATGTCCGCCGCCGTGACACGCCGTTTCGCTCCCGTGCCCGCCACTCGAAACGCTCCCTCCGATCGCCATGCACTGCTTGCGCGCGCAAGCCCGCTAGGCGATAGTAGCTTCCAGATCTCCAGCTTGCGCGCGCAAGCTGGAGAAGTTCCGCGGTCCCGCATCCGCCGGGGCAGTCACTAGACCGTCGCCACAGGCAGCCGGCGTTCATGACTACGAGAGCCCGCGGAACGTTCCACCACCAGAGGTAGGAGAGCCGCAGCGAGATCCAGGAATCCTGAACAGACCAAGACCGCGATGGGCCGCTCACACCGACCTGTGGGCTCGCGTCAGCGAAGCCACGCCTCTGATCGTCAGCCACGTGCGCGCAGTGAGCTCAAGCGGCCCGCGAGGCGGGAGCCTCCGCGCCGCCCGCGCCGCCACCCCTGACCCAGCGGATCACTGCCGTTCACACGAACCCATGAAAGGTGCTCATGAGCTCGCACGACCCCGGACTCACGCTCGATGAGAAGACCTCGCTGCTGTCAGGCCACGACATGTGGACGTCCAAGCCGGTCGAGCACGCCGGGATCCCCGGGCTCGTGCTCGCCGACGGCCCGCACGGCCTGCGCTACCAGCAGGGCGACGCCGGTGACCACATGGGTGTCCATGACAGTGCCCCGGCCACCTGCCTCCCGCCCGCGGTGGCGCTGGCCAGCAGCTGGGACCCCCAGCTCGTCGGGCGAGCGGGCGAGACCCTGGGACACGAGGCCCGGGCCCACGGCGTCAACGTACTCCTCGGCCCTGGGGTGAACATCAAGCGTTCTCCGCTGTGCGGACGCAACTTCGAGTACTTCTCCGAGGACCCGTTGGTGGCCGGAGTCCTGGGAGCGGCGTACATCACCGGTCTGCAGAGCACGGGTGTGGGCGCCTGCGTCAAGCACTTCGCCGCCAACAACCAGGAGACCGACCGCATGCGCGTCAGCGCGGACGTCGACGAGCGCACGCTGCGCGAGATCTACCTCCCGGCCTTCGAGCGGGTCGTCACCCAGGCCCAGCCGGCCTCCGTGATGGCCGCCTACAACAAGGTCAACGGCGTCCATGCCACGCAGCACCACTGGCTGCTCACTCAAGTCCTGCGCGACGAGTGGGGCTTCGACGGTCTGGTGGTCTCCGACTGGGGTGGGGTGCAGGACCGGGTCGCGGCCGTGGCGGCCGGGTGCGATCTGGAGATGCCCGGTACCGGCGGTCGCACCGACAGGCAGGTCGCTGACGCCGTCCGCAGCGGGGAACTCGACGAGGCTGTGGTGGACCGGGTCGTGGCCCGGCTTCGCGCCCTGATCGAAGCAACCGGTTCGAGCGACGAGAAACCCGTCATCGACTTCGCGGCGCACCACATCGTGGCGCGCGAACTCGCGGCGGACTGCCTCGTCCTGCTGAAGAACGACCGCGACGTCCTGCCGCTGACCGCCCCGGCCTCGCTCGCCGTGATCGGTGAGTTCGCGCGATCCCTGCGCTACCAGGGCGGCGGAAGCTCGCACGTGAACGCCGCCATGGTCGACGAGCCCTTGGCGGAACTGCGGGCGCTCCTCCCCGAGGCCCGGATCGCTTACGCACAGGGATTCGACACCTCGGGCGCCGGCGACGCATCGGCGTTGCGAGCGGAGGCCGTGGCCGCCGCTTCGAAGGCCGAGGTCGCCGTTGTCTACGCGGGCCTGGCCGAAGTGGACGAATCCGAGGGTTTCGACCGTCGGCACATCCTGCTGCCCGCCGAACAGGTCGAGCTGATCAAGGCCGTGGCTGCTGCTGCACGCAGGACGGTGGTGGTGCTGCTCAACGGTGGTGTCGTGAGCCTGGAGGGGTGGCACGACGATGTCGACGCGATCGTCGAGGCATGGCTGCCGGGCCAGGCCGGCGGCGGCGCGATCGCCGACGTACTGACCGGCAGGGTGAACCCCTCCGGCCGCCTGACCGAGACGATCCCGTTCCGGCTCAACGACACCCCATCGGTCGTCAACTTCCCCGGCGAAGCCGGACATGTTCGCTACGGCGAGGGCGTCATGGTCGGCTACCGCTACTACGAGACCTACGACGTGGCCGTGCGCTACCCGTTCGGTCACGGCCTGAGCTACACGAGGTTCGCCCACGACGATCTCGAACTGGCCGACGTCACGGCCGACACCGCGATCGTCCGTCTGCGGGTCACCAACATCGGTGAGCGCTTCGGCAAGGACGTCGTCCAGGTCTACGTCTCCGCGCCCCAGCGGCCGGTCAGCACGCCGGCCCGGGAACTGCGCGGCTTCGCCAAGGTCGCCCTGGATCCGGGCGAGAGCACCGTGGTGGAGATCCCGTTGGACCGCCGCGCGTTCGCCTACTACGACATCACGGAGGGCGAGTGGACAGTCGCCCGCGGGACCTACCGGGTCCAGGTGGGCCGTTCGGCACATGAGATCGAGGCAGAGGCCGAGGTGGAGCTGCCCGGCGATGCCAGGGAGCACCCGCCGGCACTGACCCTGGACTCGACCGTGGGCGAGTGGTTCAGCCATCCGGTGGTCGGAGAGGCGTTCACCGAGACGCTCACAGCCGGCTCGACCGACGAAGAGGCGGAAAAGAGCTGGAAGAACCCGGCGATCCGGGCAATGGCCTCCCACATGACCTTGCGTCTGCTCCTCGTCTATCTGCCCGAGCCGATCCCGGACGAGCGACTCGACGAGCTCATGGCACTGAGTACTCAGCGCGCGACGACCACCTCCTGACTCCATGGCCGGGGGAGCGAACCCGGCCCGCGAATCAACGAAGGAGCCGGCACTCATGACCCGCACATTCCCTCAGCAGTTCCTATGGGGCGCGTCGACGGCCGCGCACCAGATCGAGGGAAACAACCTCAACAACGACTGGTGGCAGTTGGAACACACCGCCGCCGAACACGGCGTCCAGTTCAGCGGCGACGCGGTCGACAGCTACCACCGGTACCCGCAGGACATGGCCCTCCTGGCCGACGCCGGGTTCAACGCCTACCGCTTCAGCGTCGAATGGTCGCGGATCGAGCCGAGTCCCGGGAAGTTCTCCCATGCCGAACTCGCGCACTACCGCCGCATGATCGACACTGCCGTCCAACTGGGCCTCACCCCTGTCGTCACCCTGCACCACTTCACCCACCCCATCTGGTTCGGAGACAAGGGAGCGTGGCTCGCGAAGGACGCGACAGAGATCTTCACCCGGTACGTCGAGCAGGCGTGCACCATCCTCGACGGAGTCGAGTGGGTGTGCACCATCAACGAGCCCAACATCGTCGCGGTCAACCACGGACAGCAGCGGCGGCTCGCCGAAGGCAAGGAGTACCAGTTCGTCGGCGCTCTGCCCGACGCCGAGATCGGCGAGGCCCTCATCGCCGCGCACCGCGCGGCCGCGCCGCTGGTACGTGCGGCGACCGGCGCGAAGGTCGGCTGGACCGTGGCCAACCAGGCACTCGTCCCCGCGCCCGGGGCCGAGGCCGAGCACGCCGCGATGCAGCGACTGTGGGAGGACATGTACCTGGAGCCGGCCCGCGACGACGACTTCGTCGGTGTGCAGTCCTACACCAGCCAGATGGTCGACAAGAACGGCATCGTTCCGCATCCGGAACACCCCGACAACACCCTGATGGGCTGGGCGTACCGGCCCGACGCGCTCGGCATGGCGCTGCGGCACACGCATGAGGTGGTGGGCGACGTGCCTCTCGTCGTCACTGAGAACGGCATCGCCACCCCTGACGACGAGCGGCGTATCGCGTACACGACCTCGGCACTGCGCGGTCTGCTCGACGCGGTCGCGGACGGCATCGATGTCCGGGGCTACCTGCACTGGAGTCTGCTCGACAACTTCGAGTGGGGGCGCTGGGAGCCGACCTTCGGCCTCGTCTCCGTCGACCGGACCACTTTCGAACGCCGCCCCAAGCCCAGCCTCGCGTGGCTCGGTCAGGTGGCCAGGGCCAACGCCATCTGACCAGGCGGCGTCAGAGCCGCTGCGACGCCCCAGCCAACTCGACGAGCCCCATCAGACCGTTCAGAAAGGCAGAACCAGTGATCCGTCAGCCGTTCTCGGAGGGGTGGACGTTTCGCGTCAAGGCGAACGAGTTCGCCGAGCTCGGCCGGCCGGTCGTCGCCGAGCCGGTCACCCTGCCGCACGACGCCGTCATCGGCACACCCCGGGAGGCCGAGCTGGACGACGGGACGGCGACCGGGTTCTTCCGGGGCGGCACATGGGAGTACACGAAGAAGTTCTTCGTACCGGACGACTACGCGGGCAAGAACGTCCTGATCGAGTTCGAGGGCGTGTACCGGTCGGCGTCGGTGTACCTCAACGACGACCTCGCCGGCCGCTGGGCCTCCGGTTACACCGGCTTCTCCATCGTGGCCGACGACTTCCTTCGCTACGGCGAGGAGAACGTGCTGCGCGTCGAGGCACGGGCGCACCGCGACTCGCGCTGGTACTCGGGCGGTGGCATCCATCGCCCTGTCCACCTGGTCGTCGCCGATCCCGTCCATGTCGCACTCGACGGGATCCGCGTGACCACGCCCGACATCGACGCACACCACGCCGTCGTGCACGTCGCCACGACGATGGAGAACCGGACGACCCGGCTGCGCACGGTCATGGTCGAGACGACGGTGTTCGACGGCGGGAACAGCGTCGTCGCCGTGGACCGCGCTCCGGTGAGCGTGCTTCCCGGCGAGGACGCCGTTCTGCGCCAGCGTCTGCTCGTGTCCCGCCCGGCGCTGTGGAGCCCTGACACGCCGCACCTGTACCGTGCGTCGGTCACCGTGCGCGCGGGCGAGGAGGTCATCGACGAGGCCGACACCGTGTTCGGTATCCGCACCCTGCACCTCGACGCGGAGCGCGGCTTCCGGATCAACGGTGAAGCCGTCGATCTGCGGGGCGCCTGCGTCCACCACGACAACGGCGTGATCGGTGCCGCCGCCATCGCCAGGGCCGACGAGCGCCGGGTGGAACTGCTCAAGCGGGCCGGCTTCAACGCCCTGCGCAGCGCGCACAATCCCATGAGCCGCGCGATGCTCGACGCCTGCGACCGACTCGGCATGCTGGTCATGGACGAGGCCTTCGACATGTGGACGCGAAGCAAGAGCGACTTCGACTACGCCCTCGACTTCGCGGAGTGGTGGGAGCGTGACATCGACGCGATGGTGCGCAAGGACAGGAACCACCCGAGTGTCTTCGCCTACTCGATCGGCAACGAGATCCCCGAGGTCGGCGGACCGCACGGTGCGATGTGGGCGCGGCGACTGGCCGAGCGCGTGCGCTCACTCGACGACACCCGGTACGTCACGAGCGGCGTCAACGCCCTGCTCACGGTGATGGACGAGCTGAGGAAGCGGGCCGAGTCGGAGGCGGCGAGCGCGGCCGCGGACGACGGCACGGGCATCAACACGTTCATGGCGAACGCCGGCGAGATGATGAACGAGCTCGGCGCCTCCCCTCTGGTCACCGAACGCACCGCCGAAGTGTTCGCGACGCTCGACATCGCCGGCATGAACTACCTCGACGGCCGCTACGAACTCGACCACCGGCTGTTTCCCCACCGTGTGATCGTGGGCTCGGAGACCTTCCCCACTCACATCGACCGCCTCTGGCACCTGGTGACGACGAACCCGCACGTCATCGGCGACTTCACCTGGACGGGATGGGACTACCTCGGCGAGGTGGGTGTCGGCCGGCCCCAGTACGCCGAGCAGTCGGGCGGGTTCATGGGGGAGTATCCCTGGCTCACCGCATGGGTCGGCGACCACGACATCACCGGCGTACGCCGTCCCGCCTCGTACTACCGCGAGATCGTCTACGGCCTTCGTTCCACGCCCTACATCGCGGTTCAGCGGCCCGAGTCCCACGGCCGGGAGGTCATGTCCTCACCGTGGGCCTGGAGTGACAGCCTCTCGACGTGGACCTGGCCCGGGCACGAGGGGCAGCCGCTGGTGGTCGAGGTCTACAGCGACGCCGACGAGGTGGAACTGTTCGTGAACGGGGACTCGCTCGGCCGCAAGGCCGCCGGAGCCCGGCACCGGTACCGCACCGAGTTCGAGGTGCCCTTCACTCCGGGCACCCTCACGGCCGTCTCCCACCGCGACGGTGCGGAGACGGGGCGCAGCGAGCTGGTCACCGCCACCGGCGACATCGCTCTCGCCGTGACCGTGGACCGTCCCGTGGTGGCTGCCGGTCCGGACGATCTCACGTTCGTCGACATCGCCCTCGTCGACGCCGACGGCGTCGTCTGCACCGCCACCGACCGTCGAGTCGAGGTGAGTGTTGACGGCCCCGGCGTCCTGCAGGGCTTGGGCAGTGGCGACCCGAGGAACACTGAACCGTTCACCGACAACACCCACCCCACATTCGGCGGGCGCGCACTGGCCGTGGTCCGGCCCACGGGGACCGGTGAGATCCGCGTCAAGGTGACCGCCGACACCGGCCAGTGCGCCGAAGCCCTGGTGACGGCCGAGAAGACCAGCCGACCGTCCGCAGCGAGGTGAGACGGGCGGAGCCCAGACCCACGGACTCCACCACGCTTCCCTCCCCCCGGCACCCACGAGCACATTCACGACACGCACCGAGGAAGACGATGACCGACATCGCCAAGCTCGTCCAGAGACTGGACCTGGACCAGAAAATCGCCCAGTTGACCGGGCTGAGCTACTACGACCTCGTCGATCCGACCGCCGCTTACACAGGCGGGGAAAGCGTCGTCGACCTGTCTCGCATCCCCGGGAGGCGCCCGCACGGCGTCGGGCATCTGTCACTGGCGTACCAGCTCGCCACGGAGCGCGACGAACTGCGCAAGGTGCT
This sequence comes from Streptomyces olindensis, assembly GCF_040645895.1. Taxonomy (NCBI): domain Bacteria; kingdom Bacillati; phylum Actinomycetota; class Actinomycetes; order Kitasatosporales; family Streptomycetaceae; genus Streptomyces; species Streptomyces olindensis. The sequence continues at coordinate 10,542 of NZ_JBEYZD010000056.1, forward strand.
CGGGGAGATCCAGGACATCGTCCGTGACCTCAGTCCCTTCGGGATCGGCGTGCTCGTGCACGGCGAGGCCGTCAGCGGGCTGGTGCACGAGGCGGGCAGCCAGTTCACGACCCCCTGGGGCCAGGCGGCGACGTGGGACCCCCAGGTGCCGCGCCGCATCGGCGAGATCGTGGCCCGTGAATCCCGCGACCTCGGATTTCATCTGATGTTCTCGCCGGTCCTCGACATCGTCAGGGACCTGCGATGGGGCCGCGTCCACGAGACCTACGGCGAGGATCCGGAACTGGTCTCGCGCATGGGCGTCGGTTACATCACCGGTCTTCAGGGAGAGCGGCACGAGTCAGGTGTCCTGGCCACCGGCAAGCACTTCCTGGGGTACGGGCACTCGCTCGGCGGGCTGAACCAGGCCGCGACGCAGCTGGGCCGGCGCGAGCTCACCGACGTGTATGCGGAGCCCTTCCGCCGCGCCATCAGGGAAACCGGCCTGTCGGTCATGATGAACTCCTACAACGAAGTGGACGGGATCCCGGCCGCCGCCAACCGCTGGCTGCTGACCGACCTGCTCCGTGGCGAACTCGGCTTCGACGGCCTCACTGTCAGCGACTACGACTCGGTCAGCATGCTGCTCAGCAGACAGCACACGGCGGCGACGCCCGGGGCAGCGGCAGTCCAGGCCTTGGAAGCGGGCATCGACGTCGAACTGCCGAGCGCACCGATGTTCTCCGCTCTGCGCGCGGAGGTGGCGGCCGGACGCATCAGCGAAGAGGTGATCGACCGGGCGACGGAACGCGTTCTCCGACTCAAGTCGCGCTTCGGCCTCGTCCCCGGTTTCGGCCCGGCCCGGGCTTCGGCACCGCCGGTGTCGACGGACAAGGCCGATACCCGCGAGCTCGCCCGCGACATCGCCACCAAGAGCATCACCCTGCTCGCGAACGACGGCGTGCTGCCCCTGAACGCCGGGGCGGGCAGGATTGCCGTCGTCGGTCCGGCCGCCGACGAACTGCGCATCCACTTCGGCGCCTACTCCGACGTGGCCAACCGGGAACTCCCCATCGCGATCCGCCAGATCATCGCCGGTGACGTACCCGGCGTCGAGGCATCAGCGGAGGTCTTCACCGACCTCTTCCAGACGCGCCTGCCCGGCACGGAGCCGGCGTTCGAGGCGGCGGCCCACCGACTGCATCCGGACGCGGACAGCGTCGTGACCACCCTGCGGTCCATGGTCCCCGGCATCGGGTATCACTCCATCGGCAGCATCGAGCCCGGAGCGGGCCTGGACGAGACGGCACTGGCCGCCGCTGTCGCGGACGCCGACGTCGTCGTCGCCGTGGTCGGTGAGCGGACGGGATGGGTCGGCAACCACACCGCCGGTGAAGGGCGCACCAGTTCCGACCCGAGGCTGCCCGGCAACCAGGAGCAGCTGGTGTCGGCGCTGCGACGGCTCGGCAAGCGGGTGGTCACCGTCGTGGTGAGCGGTCGTCCACTGCTGCTGGAGGCCGTCCACGACGCGTCCGCTGCTGTTGTCCTGGCTCCTCTGCTCGGCGACATGGCCGGTCAGGCCATCGCCGACGTGCTCTTCGGCCTGGCCGAACCCGGCGGCCGGCTGCCCTCCACCTTCCCCCGCTGCCTCGGTCAGATTCCGCTCTACCACGGCCACCCCATCGGCAGCGGGTACTCCAACCACGGCGGCACCCGGCCCGTTTACACCGACCTCGACGACAACTCCCCGCTGTACGCCTTCGGTCATGGCCTGACCTGGACCGACTTCGACGTGACCCTGGGCAGAGCCACGGTGTCGGACGAAGCGATCACGGTGACGGGACGGGTGAGCAACATCGGGGACCACCGGGGCACCGCTGTGGTGCAGCTCTACGGACGTGACGAGGTCGCGACCGTCGTGCGCCCGGTGCGTCAGCTCCTCGACTTCGCCAGGGTGGAGCTGGCGCCGGGGTCCGACGCCTCCGTCGAGTTCACCGTGCCTCTCCAGCGTCTGGCCTACACCTGGCCGGACGGATGTCGCGGCGTCGAAGAGGGCGACCTCACGCTGCTGTTGGGACTGGCCAGCGACGACATCCGCGCGAGTGGAACAGTGGTGGTGCCCCGGCTCGTCCTGCGGTGAACGCAAGGCGGCCGCCCCGGCCCAGGCGCCGAATGCCGCAGCGCAATCGGCCGGGGCGGCGTCGCCGTCTTCGGGCGGGTGCCTTTCACGGTGCCGGGACGCCGAGCTTCAGGACGTCGGCCCACCCGCGGTCACGCGTGGCGACGCGGCTGGTCTCGACGATGAAAAGCCCTCCTACGGGCGCTTGGTCGACTCGCGTGGGAAGAGGATGGCGTTCAGCTCGGGAACACCCTCGGTGGTGGTGCGGCCCTCGGCGAGATGAAGGGCCTGTCCGGCGGTCCATCGGCCCAGGTCGACGCTGTCGATGGCCACGGACGAGATGGTGGGCGCGAAGTAGGACGCCACAGGCTTGTTGTCATGCCCGACGACGGCCAGGGCTCCCGGCACCTCGATGCCCGCCCGGGCGGCCGCGCCCACGATCATGGCGGCGATGTCGTCGTTGAAAGCGACCACGCCGCTGACGCCGGCCGCCAGCCAGCCGTGCAGAAGCGTCGGCAGACTCTCATCGTGGTAGTCGATCTCACGGGCGTCCACCCACTCCAGCCCCAACGCGGCGGCCTCCCGCGCGGCAGCTCGCTGACGGACAGCCGACAGATCTGACAGGCGCTTGTCCGACGGCGCGGCGAAGGCGATTCTGCGGCATCCGGTGGTTGCGAGGTGGCGCACTTGGAGCTCGGCCCCCATGACGACCGCCGGCATGGAGCCGAGGTCGACGTGCCGCACCGGGTCGGGTGCGATGCGGGTGATTCCGGCCGCCCGGATGGACCGGACTTCCGAGGGAGTGAACGGGACGAGCCCGACGACGACCTCCGGCTCGACGAGCTTCCACAGCGGCCGGGTGTGCTCGGACTCGTGATGCGTGTACGTGATGGTGGCATAGCCGGCCTCGTCCAGGACGCGGGCGGCCTCATCCAGGTGCGCGCGCAGCGTGTACTCGAACGGCCAGTCGGGAACCACGATGAGAACGATTCTCGATCTGCCGCGGGCCAGTGACTGAGCCACCCTGCTCGGCTGATAGCCCAGGTGCGCGGCCGCTTGCAGTACCCGACGGCGGGTTTCCGGTGAGATCCGTGCACCGGGGGTGTCGTTCAGGACATAACCCACTGTCGCACGGGAGACCCCGATCGACCGGGCCACGTCGGCGGCGGTGACGCGCCGACCGGCCATCTCCTTCACCTCACGCGGCGTCATGCGTCCTTCCGGCCTCTGCTTGTGCGCGCAACCAACATCATCAGATTAACACCCTCCTGATGCTTGCGCGCGCAAGCTGGGCCGCGTTACGGTCCCGGCAAATCTTGGTTGCGCGCGCCATCACCTCAAGCACAACGGAGCCATGGATGAGTGCTGATCCCATCGAATCCGGGCGCATCCCGGATGCTGCCCAACCGGGAGCCGGAGCTGTGGCCACCGAGTCGCCCGGCACACCGCAGAGTTCGGGGCCTTCGCCCGTCGGCCCCTGGTTCATCACGGTCTACGCGCTCACGATGTTCGGCTTCCAGCTGACGCTGCTGATGCCGACCCTCTTCAGCCTGGCCTACAAGGTGCAGGTGATCGACCCCGCGGCCAAGGACACGAGCCTCGGCTTCGTCATCGGGGTGGGCGGGGTCTTCGGCCTCGTCGCGGGCCCGCTGGCCGGCGTGCTGAGCGATGGGACGCGGCTGCGGTGGGGGCGGCGGCGCCCCTTCATCGTGATCGGACTCGGTCTCTCGGCGCTCGGCGCTCTCATCATCGCTGCGGCGCCGACGGTGGTGGTCATGCTCGTCGGGTACATCGTGTCCATGGTCGCCGCCGCTTCTCTGAGCGCCGCCATCAATCCGTTTCTCGCGGAGCAGGTGTCCGAGGGACAACGAGGCACGGTCGGAGCCATCGGTGGCTCGGGCGCTGCCGTCGCGGGTGTGGGAGCCGGTCTCTTCGGCAGCTTCCTGACCGGCAATGCCTATCTGCTCTTCCTGACACCCGTGGCCGTTCTCGGAGTTGTGGCCCTGGTGTACCTGCTCACCGTGCCCGACCAGCCGGCGCCCGAGGACACCCGGATCGGCTCACTGCTCGATGTGTTCAAGGGCCTGTGGTTCAACCCGGCCAAACACTCCGACTTCGCCCTCGTCTGGGTCGGGAAGTTCTGTCTGCAGTTCGGCTTCACGTTCTTCAGCACCTACCAGCTGTACTTCCTGCTGGACCGCTTGGGGCTCACACCGGAGCAGGCGGGGCGCCAGCTCGCCGTGGTCGGCGGGATCAGCCTGGTGGCGATGGTGGGGTGCTCGATCGCGGGAGGGACGCTGTCCGACCGCTTCGCCAGGCGCAAGCCGTTCATCTACCTCGCCTCCGGGCTCGTCGCAGGCGGCCTCGTGGTCACGGCGAGCGCGTCCTCCATCCCGGTCTTCGCTGTCGGCGGAGTCCTGCTGGCGGGCGGCAGCGGTGCCTTCAACTCGGTTGACCTTGCCATGGCGACGGGTCTCCTGCCCGAGAAGGACAAGGCAGGCAAGTACATGGGTATCTACTACCTCTCCTCCGGTGTGGCGGGAGCGGTCGCGCCCCTTGCGGCCCCTGCGATCCTGCGGATCGCAGGGGGTGGCAACTACAGCGTTCTGTTCACCTCAGGGGCAGTGCTGGCGCTCGGCGCGGCCATCACGACGTGGAAGATCCGCGATGTGCGTTGAGACGATGAGCGATCGCGTACCGGCTTGGCGGGATGACACTCGGAGAGAAGACTGCGCAGTTCGTCGGCCCGGCCGACCGGGCCGGCCATCGATGTGCACACCCGGCGTCAACAGGATGTGGCGGCGTCGTAGCGGTGTCGGCAAGCCGACCGCGCCGTAGTCAACGTCGTTGCTCTTGACAGCGAGTTCGCGCAGGGCAGCCACAAGGGCGCGCTGGTCTTGCCGATCGGCTGCAGTCCCCGGTCGCGCTTCGTTGCGAGGCCGGGGGCCGTCTTGCGGCTCACCGCTATGGGAGCGACGCCGGCGAGGTGGTGGCCGCCACGCTGGATGCAGTCGGGGGCCCACCACATCGCGCGGCCTGGCCCGGGACACCGCGCAGACCTCGCCGGACTCACAGGGCAGATCTTGACCGGGGCGTGCGGTGGGCGCGTCGAGCGGCCGATTCACGACCCATTCCGCTCCTCCCCACGGGCACAGATCGTCGAGTCGCTGCCGACAGCGGAGGCGGGGTTCGTCATGGTGGTCGGCGACCTGGGCGCGACGCCGAAACGGGCCAGTTGGCCCAGGCGAGCTTCAGAGCTGTGCAGTGGCTGTGGTGCTGGGGCAAACAACCCGGCACAGCCCAAGATGCCCCACCGGCTCCCGCCGGTGGGGCACCAAGTGCATCAGCGCTGTGCGGAGGTCAGTGCGGCGGAGAGGTGCTGCTTGAGCGGAACACCGGTGTCGGCAGCCGCCTCCCGGGAGAGTTCGACGCCCGCTGTGAGTGCCTTGCGCACGGTCAGGAAATCGGCGGGACTGTCGACGCATTCCACGGCAACGAGCCCAGGGCCTCGATACCGCAGCGCTGTGTGCTGCCCCGGGCGCTTGCCGACGCGGACGACGACCTCGTCGTCCGGTCGGGCCAACCCCGCGATCTGCAGCTTGAGGCTGCCCTGGTCCGACCAGAACCACGGCACACCGCGAGAGGGCGGCGGCGCACCGACGAGGGTGCCGGCGGCTGCTCGGGCCTGCTCGACGGCGTTGTCGACGCTCTCCAGACGGACGCGCGCAGCGGGGCCCGGCCCGGGCGAGGGGTCGGGCAGGTTCGCGCAGTCGCCGACGGCCAGGGTGTGGCCGTCGGAGGCCACTGACCGGTCGTCGACCACCACTCCGTAGTCGCAGTGCAGGCCCGCCGTCGCGGCGAGGTCGTCGCGGGGGCGGGCGCCGACACCGATCAGGACCAGGTCGGCGGGCAGGTGCTCGCCGTTGTCCAACTCCACGGCGGTGACGGCGTGGTGGCCGTCACCGACGAACCGTGCAGGCCGCAGGCCCGTCAGCACACGGATCCCCGCAGCCCGATGGGCACTCGCGACGATCTCCGCGGTGACCGGGCTCACCACACGGTTCATCAGGCTCGACGCCGTCTCGACCACGCTCACCCGGACACCCGCCGCGGCAGCCGTGGCAGCCACCTCCAAGCCGACGAACCCACCACCGACCACCACCAGACTGTCGGCGGCGGCCAGACGACCAGCGAGGACCGAAGCGTCATCCAGGTCCCTGAGCACGACCACGCCCGCCAGGCCGGCGCCTTCCAGAGGGAGACGGCGCGGCTCGGCGCCGGTGGCCAGGACCAGGCGGTCGAAAGACCGTTGACGGCCGCTGTCGGTGACGGCGCTGCCGGTGCCGTCACCGGCCAGGTCGAGGTGCTGGACGCGCTCGTCCAGCACCAGGTCGATGCGGTGGTCGGAGTAGAACTCGGCGGAGCGCAGGGCCAGCCTGTCCTGGGTGGCGGTTCCGCTCAGAAAGGCCTTGGACAGCGGTGGGCGCGCATACGGCGGGTACGGCTCCGCCCCGAGGAGGGTGATGGGCCCCTGCCACCCGAGCTCCCGGGCGCTGCTCGCCGTCTGGACGCCCGCCTGGCCGGCCCCCACGATCAGCAGACGTCCGTCGGTGCTCACAGTTGGGTTTCCGGGACGGTGACGCGGACGTGCTGCCCCTCGGCGAGGGAGAGCTGACAGGACAGCCGGGAAGAGGCCGCGCGCTCCACCGCGGTGCAGTCGAGCATCTCGTCCTCGTCCTCGCCGACCGGCGGGAAGTCGTCGGCATTTTGCTCGTCCAGGAAGACGTGGCAGGTCGCGCAGGACAGTACGCCCCCGCACTGCCCGAGCACACCCGGGACACCGTTGCGGACGGCGATCTGCATCACGGAGTCGCCGGCAGTGCCCTCGACGCCCCGCTCGGTGCCGTCGGGCTGTGTGTAGAAGACCTTGGGCATGGTGATGGTGCTCCTTTCCGTCACCAGGTCACGGGCAGGTTGGTCATGGGCTGGGTCAGGACGTCGTGGCGGAACTCCGGCTCGCCGGCCAGGCGGAGGCCGGGAATGCGCTTGAAGAGTTCGGCGATGCCGACCTGCAGCTCCATGCGGGCCAGGGGGGCGCCCAGGCAGTGGTGCAGCCCGTGACTGAGCATCAGGTGCGGGTTGTGGCTCCTGGTGATGTCGAACCGGGCCGGATCGTCGATGACACCCGCATCGTGGTTCACGGCGCCCGGGTCGAAGCTGACGGCCTCCCCGGCGGCGATCAGTTGGCCGTCCACCTCGACGTCCTCGGTGGCGACGAACGGCACCATGCCGCCGCCTCCGCCCACCGGACGTCCGATGGCCCACTGGCCGTGTCGCAGGATCTCCTCCGCGGCGGTCGGGGCCAGACCGTCCGGGTCGGACATCAGCAGTGCGCGCTGCTCGTCCGAGTGGAGCAGTGACAGCACTCCGGTGGCGAGGAAGGTGGCGGTGTTGTCGAAGCCGCCGACGATGAGGATGAAGGCGATGGGAAGGATCTCGGCGTCGGTGAGCGTCTCGTCGCGTTCGCGGGCGTGGGCCAGGGCGCTGAGCAGGTCGTCGCGCGGCTCCTCGCGGCGCTTCGCGATCAGATCTGTCATGTAGGCCGAGAGTTCGGCGAGGTCGGCTTCGACCTCCTCCTCGCTCCTGCCCGCCACCGCGAGGGTGGAGGAGCTCCACCGCTCGAACTTCTCCCGGTCCGAGGACGGCACGCCCAGCAGCGAGCTGAGCATCTCGATCGGCAGGGCGACGGTGTACTCGGACACGAGGTTGCGGACGCCGCCGCGGGCCAGCATGTCGTCGATCAGTTCGTTGGCGAAGGCCACGGCGGACGCGCGCATGTCCCGTACACGCCGGGGCGATATCGCCTTCTGGACCAGTTTGCGCAGCTTGCCGTGCTGCGGCGGATCCTCGAACTGGAGAGTCGTCCGCAGGAAGTCGGGAAACGGCACGAAGAAAGGCACGACCCGCTCGCCGGTGCGGAAGGGTTCCCGGACGAACCGGGGGTCGCTGAGCACCTGTCGTGCCGCGCGATTGCGGTGCACGATCCAGATGTCGCCGCCGTACGGCATGGTGACCTTGCTCATCGGCCGGTCGGCCATGAGGCGGCGCAGGTGCTCCACGGCGTCGTCGGCGGGCAGCGGCCCGAAGGGATAGGCCGTGTTGGCGTCGGTGGATGCGGTCATCGTCTACTCCGGTGGGGCGTTGGGGCTCAGGCGGTGTGGGTCTGAGGGACGGGCACGACGTCGGGCCGTGCCCCGGGAGCGAGGGCCATGACGTCGTCGAAGCGTGCCGCCACGGTCTCGATGGTCAGGTCGCTGTCGTGGATCCCCTGCGTGGTGACGACGGCCATGCGGCTGACGGCCCCGCCGGCGGCGTTGAATACTTCGCCGGTCACCTGGCAGGAGGGGTGGGCGAGGTAGGCGGCCACCGGGGCCACGTGCTCGGGCAGCAGTTGGGTCCGCATGTACGCCATCACTTCAGGGGACAGAGCCGCGGCGGAGTTCTCGGCCATGCGCGTGCCGGCGCCAGGTGACAGGGCGTTGACGAGGATGCCGTGCCGGGCACCTTCGAGAGCGAGATTGCGGGTCAGGGCGAACACCGCGCCCTTGGAACTGCCGTAGTGCGTCATCAGCGGGTTGCCGAGCATCGCGGCGGAGACGGTGTTGACCACTCTGCCGGTGCCGGAGGCGATCAGATGGGGCCACGCGGCACGGCACAGGAACAGGGAGCCGAAGAAGTGCACGTCGAGATGGCGTCGGTATTCCTCGACCGGGACCTCGTCGAAGTGTCCGGTGCGCACGATGCCGGCGTTGTTGATGACCGCGTCGAGCCGGCCGAACTCCTCGACGGCGGCCTCGACGACCGCGGTGGCACCGCTCTCGGTGGAGATGTCTGCCCGGCATGCCACGGCCCGCCCGCCTGCGGCCTCGATCTCGGCGACCACGTCCGCAGCGGGAGTGTCGCCCTCCACACCGCAGCCGTCGACGCGGGCGCCGACATCGGCGACGACGACACCGGCACCGCGCGCGGCCAGCAGCAGAGCGTGTGCCCGTCCGATACCGCGGCCCGCCCCGGTCACCACGACGACGCGGTCAGCGAAGGAGAGAGTGTCCATAACAAGGTCCCAACTGAGAGGTGAGCGCTCACGCGACGGACCACACGGACCATCGAGCGAGCAGGAGAGGTGCCGGTCAGGGGCGGGCGGCTCCACCGCTCACCCGGACGGGGACCTGCCAGACGGTGCCCCTGCGGTTCTTGCGGGACTCCGCCCAGTCCATGACGTCCAGACCCGCGCAGACGAACAGAGTGCTGCGGTCGGCGCCACCCAGGACGCACGCAGGTGGGAGCGCCTGGCCGGCGTCGAAAGGGACGATGTCCGTGACCACGCCGCCCTCGGTGAACCGGGCCACGGCGGGTACGGCCGGCATCCCCGCCCAGACGCCCCCGTCGTCGTCCAGGCAGATACCGTCGGGCAGGGAGGGCGTGGTCGCGAAGACCCGGCGGCCGCTCAGCCGGCCCTGCTCGTCGCGGTCCATGACGGTGATGCGGTTGGCGAAGGCCTCGGCGGTCACCACCCGGCGGCCGTCGGCCGTGACGGCGATGCCGTTGGCGCCCATGAAGCCGTCCAGTTCGGTCAGGGCACGGGCCGTGCCGTCCGGCTCCACGGCCAGCAGGGGGGAGTCGCGCGGTGCTTCCCCGGTGAACAGGTCGAAGCCGAGCTGGGTGACGTAGGCGCGTCCGTCGCCGTCGACGACCATGTCGTTGACCGGTCCGTTCGCGATGTCGCGCAGATCGGCGTGCTCGGTGAGGTGTTCCCCGTCGAAGGCCAGGACGAGCCGCTCGTGCATCGAGGTGACGACGAGCGTGCCGTCGGGCAGCCAGCCGAACCCACCCGGGATGACCTCGGTCCCGTTCACGGACGTGCGCCTGGCGAGGTCGACCACGGTGCGCGGCGTGCCGTCGGCTTCCAGGCGCACGATGCGGTGAGCGTACATGTCGCTGAACCAGAGGGATCCGTCGTGCCAGCGCGGGCACTCGGGCCATGTGTACCCGTTCGACAGCTGGTGCGGTGTGAGGGAGCGGGCGTCGGCGAACGGATCGGCGGTGGTGTCGGTCACGGATTCTCCTGGTGGTCCGGGTAGACGGCGGTGGGAACGGCACGCACCGGTCGGCGGGCGGTCAAAAGGGCAGTGGGTGAGCGAACTTGGCCCGCAGCAGGGCACCGGTCTCGGCGAGGGCGAGTCGTCCCCTGGCCAGGTGGTCCGACTGCATGACGAATCCGTGGTACGAACCCGGGTAACGCGTGAGGGTGGTCTGCACACGGGCCTCGCGCAGCCGGTGGGCGTAGCGCTCGCCCCAGTCCCTGAGCGGGTCGCACTCCGCCGTCACCACGATGGCCGGGGGCAGTCCGGCGAGGTCGCCGGCGTAGGCGGGGATGCGGTACGGGCCGTCCGGACAGCGCTGACCGCCGTCCGCGGTCTCGTTGAGGAACAGCACGTCGTCCCGGCTCAGGACCGGCGCGTCGGCGCACTCGTTGATCGAACGGGCCCCCAGGTCCCGGTCGAGCCCGGGACAGAGGAGTACCTGGCAGCTGATCGCCGGGCCACCCCGGTCCCGGGCCGCGAGCGCCACCGCGGCGGCCAGCGTGCCTCCGGCGCTGTCGCCGATGACGACGAGACGATCCGGGTCCACTCCGATGTCCTCGGCGTGCTCGGCGGTCCACACGGTGGCGGCGTAGGCGTCGTCGAACTGGGCGGGCGGCGGGCTCTCGGGCGCCAGGTGGTAGTCCACGGCTACGACCGTGGCCCCGCTGCTGTGGGCGAGGCGCCGGGCGAGCGGCTCGAACGAGTGGTTGGAGCCCATGCACATGCCGCCGCCGTGGAAGTACACCAGTACCGGCGTCCTGTCGGCGAGGGCCGGACGGTGGATGCGCAGCGGGATGTTCCCCCACGGACCGTCGATACGGCGGTCTCCGGTGGCGGCCATGACGGGCAGGTCCGGCGGGAACGGCAGGGCTTCCAGGTCGCGGCGGAGCGCGGCGAGACCCCGTTCGCGCATCGACGGCATGCCGGCGATGGCCGCGGCGATCACGGAGGCGTCCGGGTCGAGCGGGGGCGGGTGCGGGGGCATGGTGGTCTCCCGTGTCAGGGCAGGTCGGTTCGAGGCACGACGAGGCCCTCCTGGCTGAGGCGCGGGACCCGGCGCCGAACCAGAACCTCGGCCCGCGCCGCCATGGCGTCCGCGACGAAGGGCTGGGACCGCAGATAGAACTCGCCCTCGGCGGCCTGGTAGAAGAACACCCGCGCCGCGTCCACGGGGTCCATCGCCCCGGTCTTGATTCTCAGCATGGCGGCGCGGTGGCCCTCCGCCGCGTGGATGTCACCGCTCTCGACGGCACCGGCGGACTCGAAGATGTCCGATGCCACTGCTCCCGGCAGGACCGCCTGGACGTGCACATGTTGAGCGTGCCCGGCGAGTTCGACCTCCTGGTGGAGGCATTCGGTCAGCGCCAGCACGGCGTGCTTGCTCATGATGTACGGCGCCTGCAGCGGACTGGCGCAGACCCCGCCCACCGAGGACAGGTTCCACACCCACGACTGCCTCGGCTCGGACATCATCCGGGGCAGAAACGCCTTGATGCCGTGGAAGACCCCGCTGATGTTGACGTCGACGAGCCGCTGCCAGTTGGTGACCGGGGTGTCCCACAGGTAGCCGAACTGCTCGATGCCGGCGTTGTTGACCAGCAGGGTGACCGGGCCGGCTTCGGCCAGGGTGCGCTCTGCGACGTGCTCCAGCGCCTCCGGGTCCCGCACATCGCAGGGCACGTCGAGTGCGCGGGCACCGCCGTCCTCGAGTTCGCCACGCAACGCGGAGATCGCGCGGGAGTCGATGTCGGCCAGGACCACGGTCATGCCGAGTTCCAGTGCGGCGTAGCGCGCGAGACCGGCACCGACGCCCGCGCCGGCTCCCGTGATCACGGCGACGCCGCCGCCGAAGAGCTCCTGGGCGGCGCTCATCGGCGGCCTGCTTCGCGTTCATCGATGATCGCCCGGACAGCCCGGACCACGGGAGCGAACGTCCGCTCCGGCTCCATGACCGCCGAGGCGTCCATGTTGTTGTGGCAGATCGCGACGGCGATCCGGTCGCGCAGGTCGGCCCATGCGAGCGAGCCGCCCGCGCCGGGGCTGTAGATGATGTCGCCGTGGTCGCCGACGTGCGGGTCGGAGGCACCCCACTTCCCGCCGAGCCAGAACCCGCTCGCACCGAACCAGACGGGGATGGGGAGGATCCGGTCGGGCGCGTCGGCGTCCTGCCGCGGTCGGGAGAAGGAGGCCACCCGGTCCCGCGAGAGCAACCGGACGCCGTCCAGTTCACCGCCCTCGGCGAGCATCGCGAAGACGCGGGCCACGGAGCCGGCCGTGGTGATCGCGCCCGCTCCGGGGTCGACGGCCTGCTGCATGGCGCGCAGGTTGTGGGCGTCCGCCCCGGGAAAGACCGGCTTCGGGCTGACGTTGTACTCGTCGACGAGGCCGAAATCGTTGCCACCGTACAGCGTGGCCACCCGCTTCAAGTCGCCGTCGGACACGCCGAGGTGGAAGTCCTGAACACCGAGGGGAGCACAGATCTCCTCGGCGACGAAGACGTCGAAAGGACGACGCGCGGGGTCCGTGCGGCGCACCACCTCACCCGCTATCCAGCCCCACACCAGCACGTGGTACGCGTTGGTGGTGCCGGGCTCGAAGACCGGGGCGAAGTCCGCGATGTGGCTGGTCATCCACTCCCAGTCGGCCAGCAGCTCCGGTGTGACACCCTCGGGCATCTGCGGGATTCCGGCGCGGTGGGACAGTGCCTGCGCGACCGTGATCGTTTCCTTGCCGTGGGCCGCGAACTCGGGCCAGTACCGGGCGATGGGCGCCTGCAGGTCGACCAGTCCGCGCTCGGCCTGAAGGTGCACGGCTGTCGCGGTCACTCCCTTGGTGACGGAGAACACGGGAAAGAGGGTGTGCTCGTCCACCGGTGTGCGGCGTTCGGCATCGGCGAGTCCGGCGACGGCGTCGACGATCAGCTCACCTCGGTGGTAAGCCGCCACGGCGATGCCGGTCTCGCCCAACTCCAGGGCGCGGTCGAGAGCTTGGGTGATGCGCGGGTCATGCATGGCCGAGGCGGTCATCAGCTCTCCTTGGGCGAATGACGGTTGTCCTGTCACGCTGCGACCGGGGTCCCGCGCTTGTGAGGACGGTAGGGCGAGGCGGGGGTCACCAGGGCGTGGTGTTCCGGTGAGTGGACGGCTACCTGGGTGCAGGTGGCCGCCGGCACCTCTCCCACTGACTGGAACAGGACCCAAGCGCAGCCACTGTCGATTGCAAGACTGTCTCCGCTCGGCACCCGAATCGAGAGGTAAGAGTTGTGTTTTCGGATATCAGGAGTGGGTGCACTCAAGTTGCGGAGTGATGAATGAAGTTCGGAGTTTCGACGTTCCTCACGGACGAGAGCATCGATCCGACGGTGCTGGGTCCGGCCGTCGAACAACGTGGGTTCGATTCACTGTTCCTGGCGGAGCACACGCACATTCCGGTGGAGATCGAGCTGCCCACCGGGTTCGACCTGCCCCGTCAGTATTTTCGCACGGTCGATCCTTTCGTCGGGCTTACGGCGGCCGCTGTCTCAACGCGGACTCTTCGTCTGGGCACCGGAATCGCGCTGGTGGTGGAACGAGATCCGATCATCACAGCGAAGCAGGTCGCATCTCTGGATCTGATCTCGGGCGGCCGGGTCGTGTTCGGGGTCGGTGCCGGCTGGATTCTGGAAGAGATACGAAATCACGGAACGAATCCGCGCACACGCGGGCGGCTGTTGGACGAGCGCATGCGCGCGATAATCGAGTTGTGGACGCAGGAAAAGGCGGAATTCCATGGGGAATTCGTGGACTTCGATCCTGTCTACTCCTGGCCGAAGCCGGTGCAGCGACCGCATCCGCCCATCTACGTCGGCGGTGCCAGTGCGCGCGCCTTCGTGCGTCTGGCCGAGTACGGGGCGGCCTGGATGCCGTCGCACATGCCCCACCTGCCTGTCGAAGCGCTGGGGGAGCAGATCGACCGTATGCGCCAGGTCGCCGGTGTGAGCCCCGCTGTCGTGGTGCACGGCGTTCCGCATGACCCGGAGACACTCGAACGCTACGCCGGACTCGATGTGGACGGGGTTCTGCTGTCATTGCCGACCCAGCCGGAGACGGAAGCCCTTCACACGCTGGACGAGATGGTTGAGACAACTGCGGTCTACCACGGTTCGACCGAAGTGCTGGACCCCGAGTAGGCCGACGCGGAGACTCGAGCCCTTGAGGGGAGGCTCCGCGCGGTCAGGTGGACACCTCCCGCCTCGCCAGAAGCCACCGGTCGTCACACCGCATGAGCTCGTCCCGGTAGGAGCCGGTGACCAGGATCGCGGCGGGCTGGTCACCGGAGACGAGCTGGAAGTACGAAAACGCCGAAGCGCGGTCACCGTTCACGTGCACCTCCAGGTTGGTGACGATGTGCCGGTTGCCGGAGTCGGGTCCGGCGTGCCCGAGGACGCGCATTCCCTGGAGCCCGTAGAGGACTTCCGTACGTCCGCGCCAGGTCACGTCGGTCATGCGCCACTCGACGTCTTCGGCGAGGAGCCGGCCCATCCCCTCCACCGGGCCCTCGTCGGCGTTGCGGGCGAACGCGTTGAGGAGGTTGGATATCCGGATGGCGTCCGGTGTGTCCTTCGGTTCTCCGTTCACTTGCTGCACCTTGCTCCTGTCTCATTGAGGGATGGGCATCGGTCGCGCACGCTTGCGTGCGGTTGCAGGCCCTGAGGACGACTGTGCGCCCGTGGGCGCCCCGAGGAGGGGCGAACGTCCACTCACCGGACACCTGACGGGGGAGAAGCCAAGACCTGGGGAAGGTTGGACGCAGACCCTGTCCCCGGAGACGTGGAGGCCCCTGCTGTGACCGCCGACGCCGACACCCAGGCCACGACCCTGCAAGGAGCGGACCTGTCCGTCACGGTCCAGGACGGTGTCGGGCTGCTCGAAATGCGCCGTCCGCCCGCCAACTACTTCGACGAGGCGCTGATCGGGCAGATCGTCGATGCCGCCCGAGCCCTCGACGACGACCCGGGCTGCCGTGCGCTTGTGCTCGCGTCCGAGGGCAAGCACTTCTGCGCGGGCGCGAACTTCGGCGACGGAGGCGGCTTCACCGAGGACCGGGTCGCGGTGTCGGAGCGCCTGTATCGTCGCGCCGCGGAGCTGTTCGAGATCCGGACACCGATCGTGGCCGCTGTCCAGGGGGCAGCCGTGGGCGGTGGTCTGGGCCTCGCCTGCGCCGCCGACTTCCGTGTCGCCGACGTGAACTCCCGTTTCGTCGCCAACTTCGCGTTGCTGGGCTTTCACCAGGGCTTCGGACTGAGCGTGACCCTGCCGGAACTCGTCGGTCGGCAGGTCGCGGCGGACATGCTCCTCACCGGCCGAGTGGTCAGAGGCGAGGAGGCCCACCGCACGGGACTCGTGGACCGGCTCAGCGCGCCCGGCGGACAGCGCGCGGCGGCGGTGGAGTGGGCACGCTCGCTAGCTGCCGCCGCACCGCTCGCCGTACGGTCGATCCGAGCCACTCTCCGCTCGGGCCTCCTGGGCAGGGTGCGGGAGGCCCTGGAACACGAACTGTCCGAGCAGGCCCGGCTCTGGGCCACCCGTGATTGCGCGGAGGGCATCGCCGCGAACCTGGAGCGTCGGACGCCGGTCTTCCGGGGTGAATGACCGCGGGGCCGTCGAGTACGGGGGCCGTCGCTGCCTGTTGGTTCTATGCCTGTTGGTTCTCACCCCGCGCGACGAACACGTAGTCCTCCGGTCGCGGCGCGCGCAGCATGGCCCAGTAGTCGACCAGACGCCAGGGGCAGCTGACCCAGGCCCGGCCGGCCTTGTTGCGGTAGTAGCCGTTCGCGGAACCCCCGTGCTGCCAGACGGTCCTGTCCAGCTCGTCGTCGACCCGCTGGTTGTAGGCATCGGTGGCTGCCCGGGTCGGCTCCATCGAGGTCAGGCCGTTCTCGATCAGGTACCGGAGGCTCTCGACGACGTAGTGGACATGCCCCTCGCTGGTGATGTTGTGGCCGCCGCCGTGGTTGGGCGCCGCGTTGGGCCCGGCCGTGACGAACAGGTTGGGGAACCCCGGGACGGTGATGCCGAGGTAGGCCCGGGGGTTCTGGTCGGCCCACTCGTCGCTCAGCCTGATGCCGTCGCGGCCCACCACATCGAGGAAGCCGAGGTATTCGAGCTTGAAGCCGGTGGCCCAGACGATGACGTCCGCAGGGATGAACTCGCCCTCGGTCGTGACGACGCCGTCGGGACGAATCTCCTGGAACGAGGCCCGGTGCACGGACACGTTGTCGCGCTTGACGGCCTCGAAGAAGCCGGGGTCCTTCACGATCCGCTTGGCGAACGGCGGGAAGTCCGGTGTCAGCTTCTCCTTCAGGTCCGGGCGGTCGGCGAACGCCTCGTCCAGATAGCTCAGACAGACCTGCATCACCGCGTCGTTGGCCGGAGAGGCTGACACGTGAGTGGCGTACCACTCCTCGTCGATCCGTGGGACGGACCAGCCCTTGTCCCCGGCCCACCAGTATGTCTTGGTCCTGAACCACTGGTGGAAGTAGGGAAGGTTCTCCAGCGCCCACCGGACGCCGTCGGGTACGCCCGCGGAGACCTGCTGCTCCGGGATGACCCAGTGCGGCTGGCGGGCCACGACGTCCAGCGACGCGACCTTGTCGGCGATGCTCGCGACGACCTGCACGGACGTACAGCCCGCACCGAGGACGACCACACGCTTGCCGCGCAGGTCGACGTCATGGCGCCATTCGGCGGTGTGCATCATCTCGCCCTCGAACGCGTTCATGCCGTCGACCTCGGGGATCGACGGTCCGTTGAGCACGCCGGTGGCGGTGACCACCGCGTTGGCCCTATGCGTCCGGACGGTGCCGTCCTTGCGCCGCACGGTGACCTCCCAGACCTGCTCGTCCGCGTGCCAGACACAGCCCAGCACCTTGCTGGAGAACGCGATGCGGGGGTACAGGTCGTATTTGGCGGCCACGTGGCGCAGGTAGGCGAGGTATTCGGCTCCCGTCGGGTAGTACTTCGACCACCTGGGGTTGAGCTCGAAGGAGTACGAGTAGAAGTGGCTCGGGGTGTCGACCGCGGCCCCTGGATAGGTGTTGCGCGACCACGTGCCGCCGAGGTCGTCGTGTTCCTCGAAGACCTGGTAGCGGAATCCCGCCTGGCCGAGCTTGATCGCGGCGTTCAGGCCGATCATGCCGGAACCGATGATCGCGACACTGAAGTCCGCCGGGGGAGTGCGGGTTTGCGCGACGGTCCGGCGCGCTTCCTCGAAGCCTCCCTGCTCGCGCAGATGGGGAACGTATTCCACACCGACGGAGTCGGTCAGGCACACCTCGGCCATGCGCCGGAACAGCAGGTCGCCGGGAACCGCGATCCGGGGTGTGAGAGGGCCGTCGAGGAGCCGCCTCGCCCGGGCACGGACCTCCGCCGCGACCATCGGCGGATACTCGCCCATCATCGTCGGGGTGCGTCCCTCCTCCACGGCCCGGCGGCGCTCCCGCGCGAGCAGTTCCCCGAATTCGTCGACGAGACCGGTGTCTCCGGTCACATGGATCAGTGACATCAGCAGAGCGCCCGGCTCGGCGACCTCGATCGCCGCGGCCAGGCTTTCCCGGTCGACGTCGGTGACGGGGGACAGGACATAGGTGGGCTGGTCCGGGGATATCAAGGTCATCGGGGCACCGGTTCCTTGGAAGGTCGAAGCGGCGACGTACGGCGTCGCGACAGAAGCGAGAAGTGCGCCCCGCTCGGCTGGTTCAGCCGTGCGGCAGCACGGAGGCCGGGGCGGAGCGGCGCTGGCCGGAGGGAAGGCGCAGGGGTGGACGCCGGTGCCGGCGGGGCATCCCCGACGCGGCATACCAGATGTCCATCGCGGTCATGCGTACGGCGTCGCCTGCGTCCTGTGCGGGCATGGTGTCCGCGGGGCCGCACAGGGACAGTGCCGCGCGCCCGCCGCTTCCGGGCGGGCCGACGGGCGCGGCAACCACGCTGACGCCGGCGCCACAACCTTGGAAGTCGATCGCGACACCGCCTCGCTCGCGGACGCGGATGAGCTCGTGCCTCAGGTCGCGGAGCGTGTGGATGCCGTACACGGTGGCCGGGGGAGTGAAGTCCAGGTCGGGCCAGTCGGACTCGGAGAGCTGGGCGAGCAGGACGCGACCGGCGGCCGAGTGCACGGCGGACTGCCGGCCCCCCAGACGCCAGCAGTCCCCCTTCTCCGGCCAGTCGCCGATGCGTTCGAGGTGCAAGACGTCCGCGGACACCAGCGTGCTCAGGTGCACGGTCAGACCGGTCGACCGGTGCAGGGCGTGCATGAAGGGAAGGGAGGCCTGGTGGACGCGGTCCCGACGGACGACCTGCGAGCCCAGCTCGAACATGCGGATGCCCAGGCTGTACTTGTAGCCCTCGCGTTCGACCCAGCCCAGATCGACAAGTCGCTGCAGGATGCGGTGTGTCGAGGAGCGCGGCAGGTCGGCGTATCGGGAGATCTCGGCAAGCGTGAGTCTGTGGCGACCGTCGAACACTTGGAGAAGACAAGCCACCCTGTCGATCATCGTGACAGGGGAGGTGTGGCTCGGTGCCGTGGTCATGGTCGTCTCCCGGCATCTTCATCCGGTTGCACATTGCGACAACGTGTCGCAAACTGACAGGTGTGAGTGTACTGCTGGGTTTCCAGCGTGTAAATGGATTGGATCCAATACCCGCATACGATCGAGCGCGGGGACTGGTGTGAGGGTCGGGGAGGCCGGAAAGGTGCGGGCATGGTGAAGCGGAGCCGCCCGACGCTCACCGAGCGGCGGGCCGAGGAACTGCACATGACGATCGCGAGGAAGGCAGCCGAGATCTTCGTCGCCGACGGTGACACATCGGCCACCGTCGAGCGCATCGCCGACGCCGTGGGAATGTCGACGCGTACGTTCTACCGTCACTTCCCCGTCAAGGAAGACGTCGTCAGGCCGCTGTTCCGGCACAGCTCGCAGCAGGTCGTAGAAGCGCTGCGCAACGCGCCCAGGGACGGCGACCTGGTGGAGACGCTGGTGACCGCATGGACCGCGGAGCTGGACTCGGGCCCTAATCTCAGTCCGTTCGGCCGCACGTTCCTCGCCCTGGTGGCGGCCAGCCCGCAGTACCGCCTGCGGTGGATGGAGGTCGACGACGAGCTGTGCCAGGCGATGGCCGGCTTCCTGCGGGAGCGCATCGGGGAGGGGGACAGTCCGCTGGCATCGGTCCTGCCGGGCTTCCTCATCGTGCAGGCGACTCGGCATGTCTTCATGCACTGGATCACGTCGGAGACGGGTGAGGACATCGCCGATCTGCTGCGCGAGGCGTTCCGGATGGTGCTCGACGGCGTCCGTACGACATGTCCCGCTCACTCCTCCTCCGGGTGAGCGGGCGGAGCCCGCACGCGGCCGAGGCGGGAGACTCCCGGGACGTCAGTCCGCGGCGGCTTTCGCAGGCCCGAGGGCGCCGGACCGGCGCAATACCGCGATCTGCTCCTCGTCGTAGCCGAGATCGATCAGGACGCGGTGGGTGTCCGCGCCCGTGGGCACCGGAGCGCTGGGTGGCGCCGAAGGCGTCCGGCTCAGCTTGATGGGCACGCCGATTCCGCGGTACTCGCCGTCCCGGACGACCATCGATCGGTGCCGGGTGTGCGGCGCGGACAGGGCGCCCGCCACATCATGCACCGGGCCGGCCGGAACTCCCCTCGCCGTCAGAGCTGACGCGAGGTCGTCCGCGTCCCGGGTCAGGAATGCCGGCTCCAACTCGGCCAGGAGCCACGGCAGGTTGACCATCCGGTCCCGGTTGCGCAGGAAGCGGGGGTCCCCGCCAGTTGGGGGACACCGAGGACTTCCGTGAGGGCGGCGAAATGCGCGTCGCTGGCGGCGGCGACGAACAGACATCCGCCTCGCGCCGTGCGGAACACCTGATACGGAGCGACGGTCGGGTGGGCCGCCCCGGTGCGTCGGGGGATCTCACCGGAGTTCAAGTAGGTCGCGGTGTGCGGATGCATGAGGGACAGAACGGCGTCGAACAGCGTCACGTCGACGAGCTGTCCCCGACCGCTGGTCGTCCGCTCCAGCAGTGCGAGCAGCACACCGGCGAACGCCTGGTGCGCGGCGGTGATGTCCACGATCGGTACGCCGACACGCAAGGGGGTACCGTCCGGTTCGCCGTTCACGCTCATCAGCCCGCCGTAGGCCTGCAACACGGCGTCGTAACCCGGCAGACCGCCGAGCGGGCCGTCGACGCCGTAGCCGGTGATCCGGCAGTGTACGAGCCGGGGGAACTCCCGGGCGAGGCGTGACTCGTACCCCAGGCCCCAGCGTTCCAGGGTGCCGGCTTTGAAGTTCTCCACGACCACGTCCGCTCGGGAGATGAGCTCGTACAACACCTGCCTGGCGCGCTCGACACGCAGGTCGAGCGCGATGTTGGCCTTGCTGCGGTTGAGGCCCTGGTAATAGGCGCTCATCGTCTCCGCCTCGTCGACGAACGGCGGCCCCCAGCGCCGCGTCTCGTCACCGGCGGGGAACTCCACTTTGAGCACGTCCGCGCCGTGGTCGGCGAGCATCTGGGCGCAGAACGGGCCGGCGAGGACTCTGCTCAGATCGAGAACACGGACACCGCGAAGTGCTCCGCCCGTACTCATCGCGCGTCTCCCGTCACCACATGCCACCACGAGCCCTCCTGACGCACCGCGGCGGCGAGGTGGTCGTGCCAGTGGCTCTCGCTGCCGAACTCCTCACGCCACGCCCACAACCGGGCTGTCGCGGCGCCGAGGTGATGTTCGCGTGAGTACCCGATCGCGCCGTGCAGTTGGTGCCCGATGGAGGCGACGGTGCGAGCGCCCGCCGACGCCGTGGCCTTGGCCGCCGCCACAGCCACACCCGCGTCGTGATCCTCCGCCGCGACCGCGAGGAGCGCCGCGTCCGCACTGACCTGCAGCGCGGTGACCTCGGCGGCGAGTGCGGCCAGCTGCTGTTGCACGGCCTGGAAGCCGGCGAGAGGACGGCCGAACTGCTCCCGCTCGGTGACGTACTGCCGGGCCGACAGGTAGACGGCCCGGGCCGCCGCGGCGAGCTGGAGGGACCTCGCCAGCGCGCCTCGCCGCAGGATCGCTTCCGCGCAGACATCGACAGGCGCCACAGCGGCGAGATGGCCAGCCGGCTCGATGTCGTCGAAGTGCAGCGTGTCACGCGGTTCGCCGGCGAGGTTCTCAGCCGTCGCGAGGTGCATGGCCGGGGACTCACGCTGTGCAACGGGCACAAGTGCGACCAGGATCTCGTCGCCGCACCGAACGGTCGTGGCGACGTGGTCCGCGTGGCGCCCCCACGGCACTCGAACGGCCCCCGACAGGCGCAGGGCACCGTTCCGCCACTCTCCCCGGGCATCGTCGAGCGAGGCGACCACGACACCCGGGGGCAGGGAGAGTCCGGCGCGTGCCAGCATCCAGCCCGCCAGAAACGCCGTCTCGGCCACGGGCACCTTAACCGCGTGAAAGGCCATCAGGTCGACGACCACGGCGAGGTCGCTCAGCCCGCCCCCGCTGCCACCGGCTTCCTCGGGGACGCCCAGCAGGTGGAACCCACCATGACTCAGGTCCTCCCACACTTGGTGGTCGAAGTGTTCGGAGGGAGCGTGCCGCGTACTCCGGCCGCGCAGAATCGCGGAGACGGCGGAGCGGATCTCCCCGTGCAGCTCCTCGTTCATCGAACCCCCAGTCCACGTGCCACGACCGAGCGCAGGATCTCGTTGGTGCCGCCGCGCAGGGTGAACGCCGGAGTGTGGAGAACCGCTTCTGCCAGCAGCCCCTCAAGCCCGTCCGCGCCCCTGCGCGGCTCGATCCCCGTCACCTGCCGTACGGTTTCCACCACATCCCCCTCGAACCGTGACCCGAGATCCTTGACCAGCGCGGCGGCGACCTCCGTCGAGCGTCCCCGGGCCAGCGCGGCCGCCACCGACAGCGACATCTGGCGCAGGGTCCAGGCCCGGGCCGTGAGTCCGCCGAGCGCCCGTTGCGCGACTGTCTCACCGGGCCGCTCGCCCAGCTGCTCCGCCCAAGCCCGCAACAGCGGCACGGTGCTCATCAGCCGCTCCGGGCCGGATCGTTCATACGCCAGTTCGGCGGTGACCTGACGCCAGCCGGCTCCGCGCTCGCCCAGCAGGCTGCCGTGCGGAACGACGACGGAGTCGAAGACGACCTCGTTGAAATGGTGCTCACCGTCGATGGTGAGGATGGGCCGGATCTCGACGCCCGGTGCCGGGAGGTCGACAAGGAACTGCGACAGACCCGCATGCCGGTCCGTGGACGTGCCGTCGGTGCGGGCGAGGACGACCATCGCATGGGCGTAGTGCGCCCCCGTCGTCCAGATCTTCGTCCCCGTGATCTCCCAGCCGTCGGCGACCTCGCGTGCCCGCGTACGCACCGACGCCAGGTCGGAGCCCGCGTCGGGCTCGCTCATGCCGATCGCGAAATAGCACTCGCCCCGGGCGATCGAGGGAAGGTAGCGCCGCCGCTGGGCCTCGGTGCCGTGGCGCAGGAGAGACGGCGCCATCTGCCGGTCGGCGATCCAGTGGGCGGCGACCGGAGCACCCGAGGCCAGGAGCTCCTCGGTGACCACGAACCGGTCGAGAGCCGACCGGCCGTGGCCTCCGTAGGCGGTCGGGAGCGTCATACCGATCCAGCCGCGCGCGCCCAGAAGGCGGCTGAACGCCGGATCCGGAGCGGACATCCAGGCGTCGCACCGCGGGGTGAAGGCACCTGCCGCGAGCTCGGCGCTCAGGAAACTGCGGACCTCGTCGCGCAGCTCGCTCGCCGCTGGGTCGAGCCGGTGCGGGGAGAGATGGATTGTCGCAGTCAACCGGACTCCTCCTTCGGGTCCGACTGACGCTACGAGACGGGATCCAGGAGAGTTGCCGATGTTCCGTTGAGTGGACGCGACACCGGCTCGTCGGATCAGTCGGCGTGCGGGTGCGTCACCGCCCCTGCCTCCAGCATCAGGTTCAGCCGGTCCGCTGAGCCCGCACGATGCGCGTCCATCAACTCGACCAGCCGCTCCACGTCGCCGGCGCGCAGCGCGGCGACCATCTCGCGGTGCTCGGCCAGGATGCGCGTCCGCCCGGCCTCGTCGTAGAGGTAGACGGAGTGGTAGGGCAGCGCCCAGGTCCAGATACGCCGGATCTCGCCCACGACGAGTTTCAGATCGCTCAAGTCGAAGACGGCGAGGTGGAACTGGCTGTTGAGGGCGCGCATCCGAGGCAGGTCGACGTCGGCCGCAGCCCGTTCGACCTCTTCCGCCAGCGTTGCGATGTCCGCGAGTTGCCGGGCCGAGGGCCGGGGAAGGCTGCGGATCACCTCGGTCTCCAGAAGCCGCCGCATCAGGTAGATCTGATCGAACTCCGAACGGCTGAGCCGGGCGACGGCGAAGCCGACATTGTGCCGATGGACGACCAGCCCGTCCGCCACGAGCTGGCGCAATGCCTCGCGCACGGGCAGGCGACTCACACCCAGGACGGCTGCGATGTGCTCCTGGCGGATCTGCTGGCCGGGCAGCAGATCGCCCGATGTGATCATCTGTTTGATGTCGTTGACAGAGCGGGCCACCGCCTGATGCGCGGGGGCGCTGACCTCGGCGGCGGACGACTTTCGAGGCGGCATGGGCACTCCTTGTGATCCGCTCCACCGTAGAGGGGTGCGACCAGCTGCGGCACGGTGGCCCCCGCCGTGGCCGATCTCAGTACGTGACGCTGCCCCCGTTGAGGTTGAGGGTCTGCCCGGTCATCCAGGACGCCTCCGGGGAAGCCAGGTAGACCACAGCGGCCCCGACGTCCTCGGGCGTTCCGAGGCGGCGAGTGGGGATGTGCGCGGCGATGTCCGCCGTGCTGTCGCCGGCAGCGTTGGTCTGCAGCCCGAGTGCCAAGGTATTGGCCGTGACCCCGAGCGGGGCGGCCTCCTGGGATATGTGCCGGATGAAGCCTTCCACGCCGCTCTTCGCGGCCCCGTACAGGGACAGTCCATGGGCGGATCCGGTGCGCGCCGACCCGGACGAGATCTGCACGATCCGCCCCCAGCCCGCCTGGCACATGTCGTCGAGGACCGCTGAAACGCAGTTCATCGCACCGAAGAGATTGATCTCCACGGGCGCTCGCCACCGGCTCGGGTCCAGCGAGCTGAACTGTCCCTGGCCGAAGTCGGCCGCGATGCCCGCGTTGTGCACCAGGATGTCCAGGTGGCGCCCCAGTCGGGTACGGGCCTGTGCGACGCCCTCACGCACTCCGTCCAGGTCGGTGACGTCGAAGGGGGCCGGAACTGCCGTTCCGCCCGTGGCCGTGATCTCCCCGGCGGTCGCTTCGGCACGCTCGGCCACCAGGTCGTTGACTGCTACCGCGGCTCCCTGGGCGGCGAGCGCCCGGGCGATCCCGGCTCCGGCGTTCTGGCCGGCTCCCGTGACCAGCGCAGTGCGGCCCGAAAGATCGAACATCGTGTTCCTTTCCCTTGCACAGTCGTGATCGAAGGCTCCGCACCCGACGCGTCCACTTCGCACGTGGTCCGCGTCAGTCGTCCGCGGTCCTCAGAGGTGCTGTACGAACTCCAGGAGGTGCCCCTCAGGGTCCGTGACCTGGGCGGTCCGCATGCGGTACCGGGGGATCGACCTGGGTTCGCCGCGCACCGTGCCTCCCGCGGCCTGAGCCGCTCGCACCAGCTCGTCCACGTCGGCGACGGAGAAGCCCAACACGGCCTCACCAGGGGTGGGGGCCTCGCGGTGCAGGTGCTTGATCAGCAACAGCGAAGGCCCGTCGCTGTCGGGTGAACGCATGACGGACTCCGCGTATGTTCCGTCGCCCTCGCCGCCGGTCACCCGGTGTGTCTCGACGAGGCCGATCACGGAAGAGTAGAACGAGGACTCGACCTCAAGATCGTTCACGATGATTTTGGTGAACGTGAACTGTCGCTTGGGACTGGACGTCGGCATACGGGTAGTACAGCGGTTCGGCCACCCTGTCGGCGCCCATGTTCCAGTGAGCGGGAGAGCGCCCCCTGACGGTCAGTTTCGGACAGGTACCTGGCGGTACGGCGTGAGGCGGACGGGGCCGATCAAGCCGTACTGCTGGCGGGGCTGTTCGGCCTGGCCCGGATATCCGTCGGTGACGCGGAGGCGGTTGCGCAGCGGCGTCGCCACCCGGACCGTGAGCGTGTTGCGGCCCGGCTTGACGAAGGAGCCGAGGTCGATGCGGCGGGTCACCTGGTCGGCGGGCGGCAGCGCGCGTCCGTTGACCGTCACTTCGAAGGTGTCGGTCACCTCACCGAGGTCGAGGTAGGCACCGTCGAGGTGGTCCAGCCGTACGGTCGTCGTGTACGTCCCGATGCCGGCCACGTCCCGGAGTTTCGGTATGTCGGTCCAGGGCTTCAGCCGGTCGAGGGCGAGTTCGTGGTGGGTGATCTCGCGTTGCCCGTCCGTGCCTCGGTGCCAGTCCTCGACCGACAGCTGCCACGAGTCGAGTGTCTGTCGCGCCGCGACCTTGGGGACGACGACCTCGGTCTTCTTCCCACTGTTCCACGTGACGGTGGACGCGCCGCTCGTCGTCGCCCGCAGGTGCCGCACACCACCGACCGTGACGATCTCCCCGCCATCGGCGTCGGTGACGTGGCGGCCCGGTCGGGCGGTCCGGTCGAGGGCGATGACGGCGGTGGCACCTGCGGGGAGGGCGAGCGGCACGGTGACGCGGGAGCGTTCGCTCCGGTACTGACCGAGCGGGGTGGTCCGCCCGGTCCAGGCGTCGAGCATGTACGGCTGCCCTCCGCCCTCCAGCGAGATCTCCGAGGAGACCGGGGCGGACGTGGGGTTGTGGACGTAGTAGAAGTCCCTGCCGGACTGGGCCCGTCGTACGGTGAGCAGGCCCGTGCCGGCGGTCTCGGCCGAGGCCCGTACGCCAAGCTTCTTGAGCGCACCTGGCAGTTCTGCGGACGTGGTGACGCGCCGCACGGACGGCTGGGCCAGCAACAGCTTGACGAGGCGGGCGAGTTCGGCGTCCTGTTCGGCGGGCCGGAAGGCACCGGGAGTGCGGACCGGGGGCGCGCCGATGACGACGACGGGCAGCCCTTCGCGTGCGTGCGTCAGAAGCAGTCGGGCGGTCCGCACGGGCAGGGGCGTCTGGCTGTCGAGGATCAGCGCGCGGTAGGCGGGGCCGTCGGAGGCGAGCCTGCGGCCCTTCACCCGGGTCCCGGCCAACTGGTCGGGACCGGCGAAGTCGAAGGTGAAGCCGGCCAGAGCGTCCGGGACCTGCAGGGAAGCGTCGTAGCGCTGCCGGTAGACGACGAGGTCGACCACCGGGCTGCCTTGCCGGAGGACGTGCTGCATGCGTGCCGTCCAGGCGGTGATATTGCCTGTGTCCCGCCAAGTGGGCTGGCGCGGGCCCCACGCCTCGGAGAAGCCGTTGCCGCCCTGCAGCGTGAACGGTGAGAACCCGGGCCAGGGCAGGTTCGCGGCCGTGCGATCGGTGGCGAAGCCGTGGAAGACGACCTGGTTGACGCCGTGTGCGAACGCTGCGTTGAAGTGCTTCAGCATCTGTGGCCATGTCTGGGCGTAGGCGCTTCCGAAGGTGGCACAGCCCTCCAGGGAGACGACGTTCCGTGCGGCGAGGTGGGCAGCGCCGATGAACATCCAGCGGGACGGAGGGTCGGTGTAGTCAGCCGTGTCGCCCAGAGTCTCGGTCTCGGGTACGTCGAGGGCGGCGGCGACGGTCGAGGAGTCGAAAGTGGTGCCGTAAGGCTGCGCGCGCAGGCGCAGGCCCAGAGAGTGGGCCCAGGTCTTGAGCGGCTGTACGTGCTCGGTGACGTACAGATCGGTCAGGGTGCGGTAGTAGTCGTCGCGGACGCGGGCGCCGCTGAGGTCGGTGAACTCGAAGTCGGGCGTGTCGTCGACGGTCACCGGCGTGTACTGCCGGTGGATCCTGTCGATGAACAGGACGGGCAGGTGCGGGAGCAGGGAATAGCCGCACAGGCTGTGGAAGCGGTCGGGCAGGCCTGGGGTCCAGTGCTGGGCGGAGTCCAGTTCCAGGGAGTCCTCGAACAGGTCACCGCCGTTGGTCTTGAGGAGGCGGCGCAGCGCGGGCGTCAGGATGTGAGTGTCCCAGTAGCCGGTGGCCGCGTCGGTTCCGGCCGGGCTGAAGTGGTCGACGACGTACGCGGCTTCGCCCGACACAGCCTGCCCGGTCACGGATGCCTGGCCCGTGCCGCGCTGCCAGTAGCCGATCAGCAGCCAGTTGCCGCCGGACGGCGCCGTCCAGGAGAGGTTTCCCTCGCGCACGGATCCGGTGAGATCGACCAGGGACTGCCGTTCCAGGCGTACGGGCTTCGCGGTGGGGCTGCCGACGTGGCGCACCGCGTGGACGGCCACCAGCGTCTGCCGTGTCACCCCGGAGTGCGGGGCGGGGCCGGCCGGCACCGGACCGCTGTAGGTGGCACCACCTTCGACTTGTGTGCGGCCGTACACGATCTCCTGGGCGGCCTCGCGGCTGTCCGGTGTGACGCCGGGCACCACCAGTGGCCATGCGGGACCCACGGTGATGTCGATGCGCACGCCGTGCTGCTGGCCGGCCTCCACGGCCTGTTGGAGCCGGGCGGTGAGGGCGGGGCTGCCCCAGCCGGCCGTCCGGGGATCGGTGAAGGCGAACATGCACTGGATCTCGGCGGCACCGAAGCCCTGCTCGGCCATCGCCCGGATCTCCGGGGCGATCGCTTCGGGGTCGATGTCCGCGCACGGCCACCAGTAACGGATCTTCGGCCGCGCCTCGGCCGGCGGTGAGGCGAAGGTCCGCGCGAAGGGCGGTGCGGCGAGCGGGGACGGCGCTGCCGACGCGACGCCGGACGTCGAGGCGAGCACTGCCGGTGCCGCGGCGAGAACCAGGGCGTCGGCGCACAGCTGCCTGCGGGACAAGGGAGACATGAGGGCTCCTGGAGGAAAAAAGGGGGGCAGACGCCAAGCAGTGCCATCCAGGCGCCCAGCCGGAGAGTTGGACGCCTGTCTGCGGCTGCCGTCAGGGCAACGGACGTGGCCACCGTCAGTGTGGACGCCGAAAGGCGGCTGCCCGTGAAGCAGTTCCAGTCAGTGGAAGGGGCCGTCTCGAAGCGCGGGGCAGCGAAGTCGGGGTCACCGGCTGGCCGGACCGTCCAGAACGCCGGGCATCGACGACCGGTTCACGAAAGTCTTTCGGAAACGGGCTCGTGACATGGCGGCGCCGCGTCCCAATACTGCCCGGAAGGCAATTGCCGAACGTCGCCACGTTCGAAGGAAACGCAATGAGAAAACCACTGGCCCGGAGGGCTCTCTCGGCAGCGACAGCCATAGGCGTCGGCGTGGCTTTCGCCGTCGCCTCCGCAGGGAGCGCGGCGGCCTATCAGCCGACCCCGTCGAATTTGTACGTGGCGGGCAATCCCGCCGCGTGCAACAAGAATCCCTGCGTCCTCTACCCGAAGTCGGCGCAGCTTCCGAGCGGCCGGATCGTGGCGACGTTCGAGAACAGCCAGACCGACCCGGTGGGGCAGACGCTCCCCGTCTACAAGAGCGACGACGACGGCACGACCTGGCAGAAGCTGGCCGATGTGAAACCTCCGGCCGCACTGTCCAGCGACCCGCAGTACGCCAAGTACACGAGCAACTGGACCAACGCGTACCCGTACACGCTCCCGCAGGACGTTGGTGATCTGAAGGCAGGCACGCTCCTGCTCGCGAGCATCGTCTCGGGCGACGACTCCTACTACCGGGAGCAGAAGGCCGCCGACCCGACGTGGACGCCGACCGGTGACGGCGACCGCAAGGACGTCGCGCTCGCCCTGTACGCCAGCACTGATGACGGCGCGACCTGGAGCTTCGAGAACATCATCGCCGCCGGCGGGTGGCAGGGCGGCAGCGCGGGAAGCATCGGACGGGTGTCCCGGGCCAACACCGCGGCACAGGTCGACCCGATATGGGAGCCGCACCTGCTGGCCCGGGGCGGCAAGCTGATCGCCTACTACTCCGACGAGAACGACTACCTCGGTTACGACACCGCCACCGGTGTGCCGACCCTGGACCCGGACAACGCGACGGCGCCGGACTCCGGCGGCCAGGTCCTCGTGCACCGGACCTGGGACGGCACCAGCACGTCCTGGAGCCGGCCGGTCGTCGACGTGCCCGGCCTCACCGTGGACCGGGGCAACGGCAAGACGGAGATCGGCGGCGGACGCCCCGGCATGACGACGGTCGCGCCGACCACCGACGGCAAGTGGATCATGACGTACGAGTACTGGGGAGGCGGCACCGACGTCCGGTACAAGATCGCGGACGATCCGCTGAAGTTCTACGCGGCCGCCGACCACCCGATCACCGACCTGCCGGTACCGGCGGGGGGCCACACGCTCGCCACCGGCGGCAGCCCGGTGCTGCTGCCGATGCCGGACGGGCGGATCGTGTACAACGCCGCCGGCAGCGGCAACGTGTGGGTGAACGAGTCCGGCCGCAGCGACGGCACCTGGAAGGAGTACCAGACGACGCTGCCCGCCGGGTACAGCCGCAACCTGCAGTACGTCGAGGGGACCGGACGCGTCCTCGTCCTCCAGGCATCCTGGAGCGGCAACAGCGTCGGGCCCGTGCGCTACGGCGAGGTCGACCTCGGCCACTCCGACGGCACCTACTACACCCTGGTCAACCGCCTGACCGGGCAGGCCCTCGCCCCCGACGCCGGCAAGACGCAGGACGCGAACCTCACCGGCGACGTCCCCGATCTCGTCCTCAGACCGCGGGACGCGGCCGACGACACGCAGCGCTGGCACCTGACGGACAAGGGCTCCGACGTGACCCTGCTCAACAAGGCCGGCGGTCGCGCGGCCGGCATCTGGACCGGCAGCGCGACGGCCGGGCAGCGCCTCGCCCAGTGGGTCGACGACAACGCCACCGACAAGCGGTGGACCCTCGTGCCCTCGACCGATGGGTACTACAAGGTCCGGTCGGTGCGGAACACCAGCCTGTTCATGACGGGCGCGACGCAGAACGGCCCGGTCGACGTGGAACCGGCGATCGACGCGTCCGCGAACCCCGCGGCGGACGACGCGCAGGAATGGCAGCTCGTGCAGGAGCCGGCGGCGAAGAACCCCTTCACGTTGAAGGGCGCCAACTCTGCCCGCTGCCTCGACGTGCCGAACGGACAGACGGGCGTGCAGGTGCAGATCTGGGACTGCGTCGGCAACCAGAACCAGACGATCACCGCGACCGACACGGGCGAGCTGCGTGTCCTCGGCAACTGCCTCGCCGCGGCCGGTGACGGCACCACCCCCGGCACCCAGCTGATCCTGTGGCCCTGCAACGGCAAGTCCAGCCAGAAGTGGTGGTTCCGCCTCGACGGGTCCGTCGTCAACCGCTCCAACGGCCTCGCCATCGACGTCACCGGCTGGGCGACGGCCAACGGGGCGAAGGTGCAGCTGTGGACGGCTCTCGGCAATGCCACCCAGAGGTGGAGCCGGAACTGAGTCCGGACCACCGGGCGCCGGAGGGTTGTCCCTCCGGCGCCCGGTGCTGTTGGCTTGCGGCGGGATTCCAGGTCAAGGACGAGGGACGTGACCGTACAGGACAAGGGGCAGCTGGACGCGCAGTACGGGCTGCTGACCGATATCGCCCAGGAGGCGGGCGTGTCGCTCAGCACCGTCTCCAAGGTGGTGCACCGGCGCCGCGACGTCGGCGCGGCGACCCGCGCCCGGGTCGAGGAACTGCTGGCGCGCCACGGATACGTCCGCCCGTGGGAACGCGACCACAGGGAGCCGCGGCAGATCATCACCGTCTTCCGGGACCTGTCGGGCCCGTACACCCTGGAGGTCGTACGCGGCATCGTGGACGCGGCGGGCGAGCTCGGCGTGGACGTGGTGACCGGCACCACCGGCCGGCGTTCCATCTCGCAGTGGCTCGAGGAATGTGTGGCGCTCGGCGCGGCCGGGCTGATCATCGTGATCTCGATGCTGGCGGAGGAGGACCAGCGGCGCATCATCGAGCAGCGGCTGCCGGTGGTGCTGGTGGACCCGCTCAGCGCGCCGTCGCCGGAGATCCCGAGCATCGGCGTGACCAACTGGAGCGGGGCCCGGGACGCCGTGCAGCACCTGCTCGGCCTGGGGCACACCCGGATCGGCATGGTCGCGGGCCGCTCCCACTCGCTGGCGGGAGCGGCCCGCCTGCACGGGTACCGGGCCGCGCTGGAGGAGGCCGGGATCGGCTACGACCCGGCGATCGTGCGCTCCACCGACTTCGACTACGACGAGGCGCTCGCCGCCACCCTGCAGATGCTGCGCACCGAGCAGCCGCCGACGGCCGTTTTCGCGGCCAGCGACGCGCAGGCGCTCGGCGTGCTGGAGGCGGCCCGCCAGCAGGGACTGCGCGTCCCCGAGGAGCTGTCGGTGATGTCGTTCGACGACACGCTGGTGGCGGCCATGGCCAGCCCCCCGCTGAGCGCCGTACGCCAGCCCTTCGAGGAACTGGGGCGCGAGGCGACCCGGGTGCTGTTGCAGACGGCCGAGGGCCGCCCACCGGCGTCCCCGCGCATCGAACTGGCGACGGAGCTGGTGCTGCGGACCTCGACGTCCGTGGCCCGCAGCACCTGAAGAGCGGTCAGTCCCGCTCGACGCTCACCGGCACACCGTGCTGCCGTACGGCCGTCAGATCCCGCACAACGCCGACGAGTTCCACCTTCGCCTCGGCCGGAGTGTCCCCGCTGGACGAACCGGCGTACAGCAGGATCTCGCCCGGCTCGACGATCCGATGGCCCTCAAGGCCGGTGAAGGCCAGGCGGTCGGTGTGGACGTCGAAGCGGACGGTCGCCTGCTCGCCGGGCTCCAACTCCACCTTGGCGAACGCCAGCAGCGCCCGCACCGGGCGGGTGACCTGGGCGACCGGGTCGGTGAAGTACAGCTGGACCGTCTCCGCGCCGGGCACCTCGCCGGTGTTCCGCACCCTGACACTCACACCGAACCGCCCGTCGGTCGGCACCTGTTGGCCGTCGACGGTCAGGTGGCCGATCTCGAACGTCGTGTACGACAGCCCGTGCCCGAAGGGGAAGGCGGGCGTCGGGTCGAGGTTGGACAGCCAGCTCTGCCGGTCGCCGAGCGGCGGGTGGAGGTACGTGTACGGCTGCCCGGCGGGCGAGGTGGGGATCTGCACGGGCAGCTTGCCGCTGAAGTTCGCGGCGCCGGAGAGGAGTTCGGCGGCCGCCCGGCCGCCCTCCTCGCCCGGCAGGAAGACCTGCACCATGGCCGCCGCGGCCTGCGCGAACCGCCCCACGGCGTACGGCCGGCCGCTGTTGACGACGAGGACGACGGGCCTGCCGGTGGCGAGAACCGCCTCGACCAGCTCCTCCTGCACGCCCGGCAGCCGAAGGTCCTCCACGTCGCAGCCCTCGCCGGAGGTGCCGATGCCGAACATGCCGGGCTTGTCGCCGACGACCAGGACGGTCAGGTCGGCGGCGGCGCTCGCCCGGGCGGCGGCCGGGATGCCGGAGCGGTCCTCCTCTCGGATCGGACAGCCCGGCATGAACTCCCATTCCACCCCCGGCAGTTCGGCGGCGAGCGCGGTCTGCAGCGACACGGCCTCGACGCCGTTGCCCAGGTCGTCGCGGTCGGAGAGGACGTGGTTGGGGAAGCTGTAGCAGCCGAACATGGTGCGGACGTCGTCGGCGCACGGGCCGATCAGGGCGATCCGGCCGCGGGACGGCAGCGGCAGGACGCCGTTGTTGGACAGCAGGACGGCGCTCGACCGCGCCACGGCATGGGCGAGTTCGCGGTTTTCCGGCTTGTCCAGATCGAGGGCACCGGCGCGCAGGGCGGGCGGCTCGGGGTCCCAGTCGGGGTCCAGCAGCCCGAGCGCCACCTTCTGCCGCAGCACCCGGCGCACCGCCCGGTCGACATCGGCCTCGTCGGCCTCTCCTCTGCGCACGGCGTCGACCAGCGCCGCGCCGAAGCCGCGCTGGTCCGGCAGTTCGACGTCCAGGCCGGCCGTCAGCGCGAGCGCCCCGGCGGCGGGCAGGTCGGCCGCGATCCGGTGGGCGTTCACCAGGAACGGCAGCGACCAGTAGTCGGAGACGACGGTGCCCTCGAAACCCCACTGCTCGCGCAGCACCCCGGTCAGCAGCCACCGGCTCGCGGCCGGGGCCTCGCCGTCGATCTCGGCGTAACTGTTCATGACGGACCCCACCCCGGCGGCCACCAGCCGCTCGAACGGCGGCAGGATCACGTCGTACAGCTCTCGGCGGCCGATGTGGGCGGGCGCGTGGTTGCGGCCGCCCATGGACACGGAGTAGCCCGCGAAGTGCTTCAGGGTGGCGTACACCCCGGCGCTCTGCACGCCGAGGACGTACGCCTCGCCCATCTCGCCGACCAGGAACGGGTCCTCGCCGAAGGTCTCCTCGCAGCGGCCCCACCGGTAGTCACGGATGACGTCGACGACGGGGGCGAGGCCCTGGTGGACCCCGGCCGCGGCCATGTCGGCGCCGATCGCCGCGCCGACCCGGCGGATCAGGGCCGGGTCGAAGGTGGCCGCCATGCCCAGCGAGGTCGGGTAGATGGTGGCGCCGTAGGCGGTGAAGCCGGTCAGGCACTCGTCGTGCGCCATGGCGGGGATGCGGAACCTGCTCTGCGCCATGATCTGCCGCTGCCGCTCGGCCAGCAGCCGGGCGTGCTCCAGGGCGGGCCGGGGCACGGTGCCGTAGGGGCGGGTGAGCTGGCCGAGGCCGTGGCGGGCGGTGACGTCGAGGTCGCCGACGCGGTCGAAGAGGCTGGTGCCGGGCGCCACGTCCGGGCCCGCCGGTTCGACGTCCTCCCAGGTGCTGGTCAGCTGAGCGACCTTCTCCTGAAGGGTGAGGCGGTCCAGCAGCGCCTCGACGCGTTCGTCCGCCGGGAGGCCGGGGTCGGCCCACGGGTCTGCCGAGGTGAGGCCGACGGGGTCCGGGGTGGTGGTCGTCATGCACGACTCCTCGTGGGATTGCTCGGGCGTGGGAGTGCTTCGGAGGGCATGCCGAGGAAGGCCGGCGCGCCCAGGGCACCGGCTGACTCCTCGGATGAAATGCCGTTGGTCGGGGCGGAATGTGCTACTTGGAGAAGCCTGCGGTCAGTCCGGCGACCAGTTGCCGCCTGGCGAGGACGAACACCACCAGCATGGGAAGGGTGGACAGGACGACCGCGGCCATGGTCGCGGGGACGTCGATGCCGAACTGGCCCCGGAACAGCGTCAGGGCGAGCGGCAGCACCGCCTTGTCCTGACTCTGGGTGAGGATCAGCGGGAAGAGGAAGCCGTTCCACACCTGCAGGCCGTCGTACACCGCGACCGTCACGAGTGCGGGGCGGGCCATCGGCGCCGCCAGCGAGACCAGCATCCGCCAGTCGCCGGCGCCGTCCACGACCATCGCCTCGAACAGCGACTGGGGCACGTCCCGCAGGAAGCTGACCAGGATCATCACCGTGACCGGCAGCGCGAACGCCGCCGAGGGCAACACGATCGCGGCCAGACTGTCGTACATGTGCATGCGGATGATCAGCAGGTACACCGGGATGATCACCGCTTGCAGCGGGATCGCCAGGCCCAGCAGGTACAGCCGGAACGACAGCCGGGACCAGGGATTGGCGTACCGGACGATCGAGAACGCGGCCATCAGCGCGGCGACGACCGTGACCGCGACGGTCGCCACGGTGACGACGACGCTGTTGAGAAGGTAGGTCGTGAAGTCACTGGCGAGGACGGTCGTGTAGTTGGCCAGGGTCGGGTGGCCGGGCGGGGCGAGCGGGCTCTCGGCAGTGAAGTCGGTACGGCCGCGCAGGCTGGTCACCACCAGCCAGTACACGGGGACGACGACCAGCGCGGTCCACAGCAGCGCGGCCCCGCCGGTGACGGTGCGGCGCAGGGTCGCGACGGCGGTACTCACATGCCCTCCTGCTGGCTGTCCATCCGGGTGAAGCCGGACAGGCGGGTGGTCAGCAGCGACAGCCCGAGGCCGAACACCACCAGCAGCGTGGCGATCGCGCTGGCCCGGCCCATGTCGTGGGCCTGGAACCCCGTGATGTACATGGCCAGCGGCAGCACCCGCGTCGCCGTACCGGGGCCGCCCGTGCCGCCCGACAGGACGAAGATCAGGTCGAAGTAGGTCAGCGAGCCCACCAGCATCAGCGTGCTCGACGTGACGAACGTGTACTTCAGCTGCGGCAGGGTGATCCGCAGGAAACGGGTCACGGGTCCGGCGCCGTCGATCGCGGCGGCCTCGTACAGCGAGACCGGGATCTGCCGGAGCCCGGCCTGGTAGAGCAGGGCGTGGAACGGTACGAACTGCCAAGCGATCACGAAGATCACCGTGTAGAGCGCCAGGTCGGGCGAGCCGAGCAGCGGCCGCGCCAGCCAGTGCAGCCCGGGAGTGACGCCGATGCCGAAGGACGGGTCGAGCAGCGCTTGCCAGGTCAGGCCGATCGCCACCGCCGACAGCAGCAGCGGCAGAAACCACAGCACGGCGAAGAACGCGCGCAGCCGTCCCCGGGGCGCCTGGAAGACACCGAGCGCCAGGGCGAGCGGCGTCTGGAGCAGCCAGCTGACCAGCATCACCTTGAGGGTCAGCCACAGCGCCTGCCAGGTGGCGCCGTCGCTCAGCACCCCCGCCCAGTTCGCGAAGCCTGCCCAGCCGAGGGAGCCGAGCCCGTCCCAGCGGGCGAGGCTCAGCGCCAGCACTCCGACCAGCGGGACCAGGCCGAACAGGCCGAACAGGAGCAAGGCCGGCGCGGCCATCAGCAGGCCGCCGAAGCGGCGGCGACCGGGACGGGCCGTGCCCGGCCGCGCCTTGGCGGGCGCGACCGGACGCGGCGTACGGACCACGACGGCCATTACTTCGCCGCCTCACTCATGTTCGTACCGAACGCCTCGGGCCTGATCTGCCGCAGGAACGACTTGTCCACGTTGGTGAGCAGCGGATCGGCCTGGTCGGAGGGCAGGGCCTGGTCCCAGGAGAGCTGGAAGCCCGGCGCGTTCTGCACCAGGCCGTAGACGAAGGTCAGCCACCCCTTGTCGGACGACTTGACCGCCGCCAGCTTCGGCTCCAGGCCGTTCACCGGGGGCACGCTGCCCGCCGCGAGGTAGGCGTCGATCTGGGAGCTGTTCATGACGTAGTTCTTCAGGTACGTGAGTGCGGCCTGCTTGTTCTTGCCGGCCGCGTTCAGCGACAGGAAGTTCGAGGGATTACCGACGATGTTCTTCGGGTCGCCCTTGCCGCCGGGCAGCGACGGGAAGGTGACATAGCCGAGGTCCTTCTTCGCGAAGTCCGGCGCGGCCTTGACCAGGTTGGCGTACTCCCAGGTGCCCATCAGCTCCATGCCGGCCTTGCCGGTGTAGAGCAGGGCCGTGGAGGCGCCCTGGTCGTAGTTCACGGACGAGGCGTTGTCGCCGAAGGCACCCGCCTTCGCGAGCTCCTGCAGGCGGGCGTTGGCCTGGGTGACCGCCGGCTCCTTCCATGCCGTGCCGTCACCCGAGGCGATCTTCTCGAAGACCTGCGAGCCGCCCACGCGGTCCAGCAGGTACTCCAGGTACATCAGCGTCGGCCACTTCGAGTTCGCCGCGAGGGAGATCGGGGTGACGCCGTCGGCCTTCAGCTTCTTCACGGCCGCGAGCAGGTCCTCGTACGTCTTCGGCGGCTCGACACCCGCGTCCTTCAGGACCTTCTTGTTGTAGAAGAGGACGACCGGGGCCAGACCGTTGGCGGGCACGCCGTAGACCTTGCCGCCGAAGGTGGCGCTCTTCAGCACGCTGGGCGTGAACCGCTTGGTGTCCACCTGAGCGTCCGTGAGGGCGTCGACCTTGCCCGCCTTGACGTAGTCGTTCAGGGCGCCGCCGCCCCAGTTGAAGAACAGATCGGGGGCCTGGTTCGCGCCGAAGGCCACGCGCAGTTTCTGCTTGTAGTCGTCGTTGGCGAACAGCCTCAGGGTGATCTTCTGGTCCGGGTGGTCCTTGTTGTAGGCGTCCACGGACTGCTTGAGGATCGTCTGGTCCGTCAGCGCCCACATCGTCAGGCCCTTCGACGACGCGCCCCCGGCCGAACCGGCCGGCCCGGACGTCCCGCACGCGGCGAGGCCCAGGGCCACCGCCAGGGTGACCGCGGCGGCCGCCGCGCGTCGCGTTCCCGGACGTCCGACGGTACGGGAACTGCCTGAATTTCCGAGGACCGGGAATCCGTGCATGCTCTGCCTCTCTTCTCTCGGCATGCCGTATTTCATGCGCCAGGCAGATAGGCGCTCGCACGAAATGCTTTCGGATGCCTTCACCGCGGACGGCCTGCCTGCTGGAGCGGGACACTGACACGGCATTCACGGCCGGGACAAGGAGGTGAAATCGCTCGGTTACGAAACTCTTTCGGAAGGTGCGACGTCATGTGCTGCCTGTAGTCACCGGCGCGGGTCAGGCTCAGTGCCTCGGAGCCGGCCCGATCCGGAGGACAGGGCTCAGGTCCAGTTCTTCGCGGAGCGCCCCCGCTTGGTCTCCGAGCGCTACTTCTTCTCGCGCAGCTGGCGCTCGCCGCCGCGCACCAGGGCAAATGAGGGGGTGGCCCGCCGGACGTCCGCAGGCCACCCCGGTGTGGTGGCGGAATCAGCTCGCGCGTTTGAACTGCTGGTTGGTGCCGGTCCCGCAGGTCCACTGGATGAGCTTGGCGCCGTCGGCGGTGGAGGCGCCCTCGATGTCCAGGCACTTGCCGCTCAGCCGGGAGACGAGGCGGACGTAGCCGTCGCCGGCGTCCTGGAGCTGCCACTGCTGGTTGGTCCCGGTGGTGCAGGGCCACTGGATGATCTTGTTGCCATTGGCGGTGGAGTTGTCGGCCACGTCCATGCACTTCCCGCTGTGCCGGGCCATGAGCTGGACGTATCCGCTGCCCATGTCCTTGAACCAGAACGCCTGGTTCATGCCGCCGTTACAGGTGTACTGGGTGAACTGGACGCCGTCGTCCAGCGACTTGCTGGGCATGTCGATGCACTTGCCGCTGTGGCGGGCGGTGAGGGTCTCCCACGGGCCGCCGACACCATCTACCTTGCCGGTGGCGGTGTCGACGGTGATCTGCGGGTACCAGTCCATGGTCATGGTGGTATTGGTGGGGAACTCAAGCGGCAGCCATACGTACTTGGACGCGTTGACGTTCTGGCCGAAGGAATTGCCCCAGCGGTCACCCATGTAGAGGTACTCGGTGCCCGCGGTGCCCTGGACCGGCAGGACGAACGTGGTCTGGGAACCGTACGCGGTGGAGTCACCGACGTTCTGCAGGGCGCTCCATGTGCCGGTGATGCTGGTGGCGGTGGCGTACTTCTGCTGGTTCGGGTTCCAGCCGGTGGCGCCGGAAGTGAGCAGGAAGTAGACGCCGTTGCGCTTGAACATCGCGGGGGCCTCCCGCAGCTGCCCCTGCCACAGCAGCTGTACGCGGCTGTCGACGTTGAGATAGTCGGGGGTCAGGCGGTAGATGTGCAGGTCCCGGTTCTCGTTGGCGGCGGAGATCATGTAGCCGGTGCCGTCGTCGTCGACGTAGGCGGTGATGTCGCGGGACATGTAGCCCAGGGGGCGGAAGCTGCCCCGGTAATCGTAGTCGCCGTCGACGGTGTCCGAGACGGCGACGGCGGCACGGGCCTGGGTGTAGTCGGTGGCCAGTTCCTTGTGCATCCACATCACGAACTTGCCGGTGGCCGCGTTGTATATGACCTTGGGCCGCTCGATGTTGGCGGACGCCAGCTCCGGGTCGGATGCCTGGGTCAGAACGTGGCGTCTGAATTCCCAGGTCTTGAGGTCGGTCGAGCGGTAGGCCGACACATATCTGAAGGAATTGTCCTCGTTGCGGTTCTCACCGAACCAGTAGTAATAGGACCCGACCTTGATCACGCCGCCGCCGTGGGCGTGCACGATGGCACCGGTGGTGTCGGTGAACTGGGTTCCGTTCGGGATGCTGACGGTCGCCGCGTGGGCGGTGCTCGTCAGGAGGGCCTGCGGCAGGAGAGCCGCCAGCGCGGCGAGAACAAGGAGCCAGACGCGGCGCATGGGGTGTTACCTCCACTTCGGCGCCCGGCCGCGTGACGGAATCAACAATCGTCATCAGGACCGAGCAAAAGTTGGCCAAATCCAACACTTTGGCACATGAGACGCCTGATGGGAGTTGCCTGTCAATGGGGTGAACATGGCCGATTCCATGCGCTGCTCCGCACTGGTGCGTGCTCCTCTGCCCAGTGCTGCCGCTCCGCGGCGAGGGCTGTGTAGACGCGGGATCCGCCCGCGAGGGGAGGGGGCGGTGACATCGACAGTGCTCAGAGGTTCCATTTGAGCCTGTTCTTCTATAGACATATGTCCTGGTCTGCGGCCTGGACATGTTCACCGTGGTGACAGCTGGGCCGGGCAGGCGTTGGCGGGCCACGACGCGGTCCGTCGAACGGGTGCGGCGTCTGTGCCGGCCCCTGGGCCGTGTCTGTCTTCCCGCTTCGGAGGAAAGAGTTGGGTGGCGATGTGACAGGTCGGATCACCGCCACTGGCGGGCTGCCTGTGCCGTTCACGACGTTCGTGGGACGGCGGCACGAGGTGGCCGAAACTCGTAGCCTGTTGGGCTCGGCACGGCTGCTGACCCTGACCGGGGTGGGCGGCGTGGGCAAGACGCGGCTGGCGCTCGAGGTGGCTGCGGCGTCCAGCAAGCTCTTCACGGGCGGGGTGTGGCTGGTGGATCTGGCCGCGGTCGGAGATCCGTCGGAGGTCGGGGGCGCGCTCGCGCGGGCGCTCGGGATACCGGAGTCGGGCGCCAGGCCGGTGGTCGCCCAGGTGATCGGGTATTTGTCCGGGCGCCGGGCACTGCTGGTGCTGGACAACTGCGAGCATGTAGCCGATGCCTGTGCGGAGCTGGCGCAGGCGCTGCTGTCCTCGGGTCCGGACGTGCACGTCGTCGCGACCAGTAGGCAGACGCTAAGCCTGACCGGTGAGCACATCCTCGCCGTGCCTCCCCTGCCGCAGGAGGAGGCGGTCGAACTGCTGCGGCAGCGGACCATTGCCGTGCGCCCGGACTTTCAGGTCACCGACACCAACCGGGCGGCCGTGAATCGCCTGTGCGACGACCTCGACGGGGTGCCGCTGGCGATCGAGCTGGTCGCGTCGCGGCTGCGCACCCTCACGGTCGACGACGTGGCAGAGCGGCTGGCCGACCGGTTCGCGCTGCTGACCGGCGGCAGCCGGACCGCCCTGCCGCGTCAGCGCACGCTGCGGGCGACGGTCGACTGGAGCTGGGACCTGTGCACTCCCGACGAGCGGCTGCTGTGGAGCCGGCTGTCGGTCTTCTCAGGAGGCTTCACCCTGTCCGCCGCCGAAGGCGTCTGCGAGGGCGAAGGAATAGGCCCGGGCGCGGTGCTGGACCTGCTGGACCGGCTGATCGCTCAGTCCGTGGTCCTGCCCACCGAGACGGAGGGGCAGACTCGCTACCGGATGCTGGAGACCATCCGGCAGTACGGGCGGGAGCGGCTCGCGGAATCCGGAGAGGAGGAGCGGCTGCTGCTGCGTCACCGCGACTTCTTCCTCGCTTTCGCACAGCGCATCGACAGCCGCTGGCTGGGTCCGGGCCAGGCGGAAGCCCTGGCCCGACTGCGCGCCGAGCACGCGAACCTGCTCGCGGCCCTGGAGTGCGATGCGGATCCTCAGGTGAGGCTCGCGCTGGTGTCGGCCCTCCGCTTCTACTGGTGGGCCGGCGGCCTCCTCGCCGAGGGGAGACGCCAGTACGACCGTGCGCTCGCAGCGGCGCCCGAGCCCACCGCCGTCCGCGCGCGGGCCCTGCCGAAGGCCGCCTGGGTGGCGCTCCTGCAGGGCGACCTCGCGGTGGCCGACAGTCGGCTGGACGAGGCCGAGACACTGGTCAGCCGGTTCGACGAGCCGATGGTCCGCGTCGAGATCGAGGGCTTTCGCGGCGTGGGAGCGCAGTACCGGGGGCAGCTTCGGCAGGGCCTGGCCGGTTTCGAGGGTGCCGTGGCCGGCTGCCGGGCCCTGGGCGACGACCGCGCGGCGACGGCGTGGATGCTCGGCCTGGCTCAGCTTCAGGCCTATCTCATAGATCCCCGGGCGGTGAAGACGGGCAGTGCGGCGGTCGCCGCCGCTGAGGCGCAGGGAGAGTGCTGGAATCGCGCGCAGACCCTGAAGGCGCTCGGCTACGAGGCG
Source organism: Streptomyces olindensis (assembly GCF_040645895.1). Classification (NCBI taxonomy): domain Bacteria; kingdom Bacillati; phylum Actinomycetota; class Actinomycetes; order Kitasatosporales; family Streptomycetaceae; genus Streptomyces; species Streptomyces olindensis. Next base: position 51,958 of record NZ_JBEYZD010000056.1, read on the forward strand.
TGGACGCGCGGTGACCTCGATGCCGCCGTGGCACTGATGCATACCGCACTCGAATGCCTGCGGGGCCTCGACGACCATGTGGCGGTCGGGCTGACGCTGGAGCATCTCGCCTGGGCGACCGCCTCCGGCGGAGAGCACCTGCGGGCCGCACGGCTGCTGGGGGCCGCCGGCGCTCTGTGGCGCGGTGCCGGCACAGCACTCCACGCTTTCGATCCCCAGATGGCCGACGACCACAGGAGGTGCGAGGAACAGGTCGTCGAGGCTTTGGGGCGGCCCGTGTACGCCGACGCGCTCGCCGAGGGGGCCGACTTCGACACTCCTGCCAAGGCCATCGAGTACACCCTGGACTCCGGCACCGAGCCCGTCGGCGACGCCGTACGGGCCGCCGCCGAGCACTCGCTCACCCGCCGCGAGAGGGAAGTGGCGGCCCTGGTGGCCCAGGGGATGAGCAACAAGCAGATCGCCGTCGCCATCGGACGTTCCCCGCGTACGGCCGAGTACCACATCAAGAACGTGCTGGCGAAGCTCGACTTCGAGAGCCGGTCCCAGATCGCTGCCTGGTGGACGGCCAACTCGGGGTCGACCCCCGTAGAACTCTCGTAGTCGCGTCGCAGGGGCCTTGCAGCGGCCCGGTGGAGGCCCGCAGCAGTCCCTGGGGGCCGGTGGCGCGCCCGGCGTGAGCCACCCGGAGCCCGGTGGTGGGCTCGCGGTGGCCTGGTGGAGGCCGGGCCGGACCCCGTAGCCGCTCGGCAGGAACCTCGTAGTCGCCCGCCGACAACCCAGTGGCTCCCCCTGCGAACCTCGTAGAAATACGAGTAGTGCCAACCGGGCTCCATGCCGATGCTTTGTGGCGTGACATTCATCCAGTTGTCGCGAGACGTTCCTACTGCGGCCCTCGGGCCTCAGTCGGGAAATGCGTCGCTGCCGCTCTTGAATTCTGCGGTAACGGGCCCGGTGCGCCCGGACAGGGTGTCTGCCCGAAGGAATTCAATCGATGTGCGTATGGATCTCAGCGAAATCGACGGGGGCAGCAAATGGAAATGAAGAGCGTGACCCGGTCGCTGCGGATCCTCGAGGCGGTGGCGCATCACCAGCCGGTGACGGTGGGGGAGCTCACCAAACTGTTCGGGCTCCCCAAGTCGACGGTGCAACGCTCGTTGGCCACTCTGAACGAGGCGGGGTGGCTACGGGCGAACCGCAAGGACACGACGCGCTGGGAGATCGGCGCCCGAGCCCTGGTCGTCCGGCCGGCGGCGCTCCAGGGGTCGAGTCTGTGCGCGGCCGCGCGGGAGCCGATGATCCGGCTGCGGGACGCCGTGAACGAGACCATCCACCTGTCGGTGCCGGACGGGCTGCGGTACATGGTGGTCGTGGACAGGGTGGACTGCACGCACGCGGTCCGGACCTTCCACGCCATCGGCGACACGTCGCCGATGCACGCCACCGCCACCGGCCGTGCCGTCCTCGCACACCTGTCGCAGGAGGACGTGGACGAGACCGTCGAACACGGGCTGGAACGCTTCGGTGAGGCCACACCGGTCGATCCGGAACAGTTGCGTGCCGAGCTGGTGCGGGTGCGGGCCGACGGCTATTCGGTCAACCGCAACCAGTACCTGCCGGAGGTGTGCGCCGTGGCCGCGCCGATCCTCGACGAGGACGGCACACCGCTCGCGACGGTCGCCGTCTCGATGCCCAGCACGCGCTACGACGCGGAACGCCTCCCCGAACTGGGGCGGTTGGTCGCTGACACGGCCCGGGAGATCGCCGACTCCCACGCCAGGTACTAGGGGGCTTCCGCACCCCCTGGCAGAAGTGATCCTCGGGCCACGGCTGCCCTATGCCGTGGAACCCCACAGTCCGTATGGCCGGGCGCCCAGCATCCTCGCCCGGAAACGAAAGGAAGACCCGTGTCCGCCAAGAAGCGCGTCGCCGTCATCGGCGTCGGAACGATGGGCAGCCAGGCCGCTTGGCGGCTGGCGGTCCGGGGCGCCGAAGTCGTCGCCTACGACCGGTTCGCGCCCGGTCATGACCGCAGTGCCGCCGGCGGCGAGACGCGCATCTTCCGCAGCGCGCACTTCGAGGACTCCCGGTACGTCCCGCTGCTCAGGCACGCCGACGCCCTGTGGGGACAGCTCCAGCAGGAGACCGGCCGTGAGCTGCGCCGTCTGACCGGATGCCTGCTGATGGGGCCGACCGGGCACCACCAGATGGCGACCGTCCTGCAGTCCATCGCCGAGCACGGTCTCGACCACGAGGTGCTCGACCGCGAGGCGATGGCCAAGCGCTTCCCGCAGTACCGGCTGGAGGACGGGGACGCCGCCGTGCTCGACCGTCGCGCCGGCTTCATCCGGCCCGAACTGACCGTCCAGACCGCGGCCCGCCGGGCAGAACAACTGGGCGCCCGCATCCACCGCTACACACCGGTCCGGGAGATGACCCCCGTCGGGAGCGGTGTGGAGATCCGCACCGATTCCGGAAGCGAGCGCTTCGACGCAGCCGTCGTCACCGTCGGACCCTGGGTGAACGACCTGCTCCCGGACCTGCCGTGGGAGGTGGACATCCGGCGCCTGATCAGCGCCTGGTACGTGCCCACCACCGACGCCTGGTTCGGCGAGGAGCGCCCCGCGTTCATCCGTACCTCCCCCACGCACTGCTACGGACTGCCCTCCCCGGACGGCGTCTCTGTCAAGATCGGGCTCAACAAGGAGCTGCACAGCCCGGCGGACGACCCGAACGCGCTGGACCGCACCGTCCGTCCGGAGGAGCTGGAGGTCTTCACCGAACTGGTCCGCCGCCACCTGCCGGATCTGCACCCGGACCCCACCCGGCTGTCTGTCTACATGGAGGGCTACACCGAGAGCAGTCGCCCGCTGGTCGGCCCGCTGCCCGGCGCCGAGAACGTCGTCCTGCTCGCCGGCTTCTCCGGTCACGGATTCAAGCTCTCGCCCGCCTTCGGCGACATAGCCGCCGACCTGGCGCTGGACGGCACCTCGCCCCGGCCCATCGACTTCGTCTCCACCGTCGGCCGCACCGCGGCCTGACGCCCCCCGACCACCAATCGGCACATCCGGCACATCCGGCAAGGAGAACCACATGGCCACGAGGAAACGTGTCGCCGTCGTCGGTACGGGCACGGTGGGCAGCCAGGCCGCTTGGCGGCTGGCGGCCCGGGGCGCCGAAGTCGTCGCCTACGACCGGTTCGCCCCCGGCCATGACCGCGGTGCCGCCGGCGGCGAGACCCGGGTCTTCCGCAGTGTGCAGACCGACGACAGCCGTTACGTGCCGCTCGTCCGGCACGCCGACGCCCTCTGGCAGCAGTTGCAGGCGGAGACCGGCAGGGAGCTGCGCAAGCTGACGGGATGCCTGTTCATGGGGCCGGCCGACGACCCCGACATGCGCACCGTCATGGACGTCATCGCCGAGCACGGACTCGACCACGAGGTGATCGACGCCGACGCGATGGCCAAGCGTTTCCCCCAGTTCCGGGTCGACGACGGTGACCTGACGGTCCTAGATCCCCGCGCGGGCTTCGTCCGCCCCGAGCTGACCGTCCAGACCGCGGCCCGCCGTGCCGAGGAGCTGGGTGCCCGGATCCGCCGCTACACCCCGGTGCGGGAGGTCCGTCCCGTGGCCGGGGGAGGCGTGGAGATCCGCACGGACACCGACACCGAGCGCTTCGACGCCGCGGTCGTCTCACCGGGGCCGTGGGTGGGTGACCTGCTTCCGGACCTGCCGTGGCAGGTGAGCGTCCACCGTGCGATCAGCGCCTGGTTCCTGCCCGACGGCGACCACCCGGCCGTCGAGGAGCGCCCGGGCTTCCTGCGCAGGGGCGCTCACCACTTCTACGGGCTCCCGTCCCCGGACGGCCTCTCCGTCAAGCTCGGCCTGCCCCAGGCCCATCACCAGCCCGTGGACGACCCGAACCGGCTGGAGAGGACCGTCGCCCCCGACGAACTGGAGACCTTCACCGAGATCGTGCGCCGCTATCTGCCCGGCCTGAACCCCGACCCGGTGCGGCTCTCCGTCTTCATGGAGGGCTACACCGGCAGCACCCGCCCGCTGGTCGGCCCCCTGCCCGGCTGCGACGACATCGTCCTGCTGGCCGGATTCTCCGGCCAGGGCTTCAAAGTCTCGCCCGCCATGGGCGACATCGCCGCGGACCTCGCCATGGAGGGCCGCACCGACCAGCCGATCGACTTCATCAGCACGCTCGGCCGCGCCACCGCCTGAATGAGGAACGACATGACACTCACCATCGGCCCGCTCAGCGCTGAGCCGGGCCGCAAGACCCGGGGCACCGTCCCGGTGGACCTCGGCTCCACGGCCGTGGGCATTCCCCTGATCCTCGTCAACGGCGCCCGCCCCGGACCCCGTGTGGTGCTGACCGGCGGCGTGCACGGCGGCGAGTTCGTCGGCACCGATGCCGCCGCACGCCTCGGCGGACTCCTGGAGCCGGAGGAGATCACCGGCCAGGTGGTCATCTGTCCGGTCGCCAACCCCCCGGCCGTGTACGACGGCCGCCTGGGCAAGTCCCCGCTGGACGACGTCAACATCAACCGCGTCTTCCCCGGCGACCCCGCAGGAGGGCCCACCGAGCGGCTGGCGGCCTGGCTGTTCGAGAAGGTGATCAGCGGCGCCGACGCCTACGCGGACCTGCACAGTGGCGGCATCGACGAGACCCTGCTCGACTTCGTCGGCTACCGCCTGACCTCGGACGAGGAACTGGATGCCAGGACACAGGCCATGGCCCACGCCGTCGGCTACGAACGCGTGCTGCTGGGCCGCACCGCCCAGGGCGGCAACAGCCACGCCGCGGCCGCACGCCAGGGCATCCCCGCCATCCTGATCGAGACCGGTCAGCTCGGTGACCGGGATCCCGAGCAAACGCGGACCCTGCTCGACGGGCTGTACCGGCTGCTGCACCATCTCGGCGTCGTCGAGAAGCCCCAGCACGTCGCGGCGGTGACCGTCCAGCCGCGTGAGTGGGTCTGGACCGGCCACGTCGCCTCCCCGGCCACCGGCCTGTGGTACCCGGACGCGGCCACCGGCGACGAGGTGACCGAGGGTCAGACCATCGGCCGCGTCATCGACCCGGCTGACGGCAGCGAACACAAGGTCGCCGCCAACGCCACGGGCAAGATCCTCTACGGCATGAACGGACTCACCGTAGCCGCGGGAGCGGAACTCGCCGCTATCGCGATGCCGCACGACTGACCGGCGCCCTCACGCCCCGCCGCACGACTGACGGGCCCCCACGCCCCGCCGCACGACTGACCGGCCCTCACGTCCCGCCGGCATCCCACACCCCCCCTCCTGACGCTCCCTCCGCCTCTTCCCCTCCCCGCACAACCCGTCCCCACGCGTCAACACACAGGAGATTTGTCATGAATGATCCCATGATCGGTCGCAGATCGCTCCTCCGCGGAGCCGGCGGTCTCGCCGCTCTCGCCGCTCTGCCCTCCCTCTCCGCCTGTGGCACCGGCACCAGCCGCGCCGCGTCCGGCGGCAAGGGCGGCAGCAAGACGGTCATCGTCCGCGACAGCGGCGGTGCCTTCGGCGAGGCCCTGCAGAAGGCGGTCTACACGCCGTTCACCAAGGAGACCGGCATCAGCGTCCAGGTCACCAACCTTCAGGGCACCCAGATGCTGGCCCAGATCAAACAGGGCCGCCCCCAGTTCGACCTCATCAACAACTCGATGATGGACCACGCCAAGTTCGTGGGGCAGGACGCACTGGAAACGCTGGACCTCGACCGGATCAAGAGCCTGAAGAGCGCGAAGCTCCCCGAGCACCTGGTCACCGACCATTCCGTCGCGGCCAGTTTCTACGCCCAGTGCATGGCGTACCGCACCGACGCCTTCGGGGGCAAGAAGCCTCAGTCGTGGGCGGACTTCTGGGACACCAAGGCGTTCAAGGGCGCCCGCTCGATGTGCAACCCCGAAGCCGACCTGCCCGAGCTGGAGTTCGCACTCCTGGCCGACGGCGTCCCCATGGACAAGCTGTACCCGCTCGATGTGGACCGTGCCTTCAAGGTGCTGACCGAGCTGCGGTCCGACATCAAGAAGTTCTGGGACAGCGGCCCGCTCCCCGGAATGCTCCTCAGCCGCCAGGAAGTGACGATGTCCACCGTCTGGCACGGCCGGCTCGCCGACCTGCTGAAGCAGGGCGTACCCGTCGCGGCCCAGCTCAACGGCGCTCGCCGCCAGTACCAGGGCTTCGGCATCGCCGGCTCTCCCCCGCCGACACCGAGATCACCGTCGTCAACGCCGTGCCCGACTTCGTTGAGCGGATGCGGCTCCACCAGGTCGCGAGCGGCCA